>NZ_JAAHGK010000651.1:0-4269 GCF_010672505.1 Okeania sp. SIO2B9
GTAGAACCAGAAGAGAACACAGAAAAATTATTAAATCAGTTACAATCAGGTGAGATTTCTTTGGAGAATGTAGAGTCAATTCTGTTAGGTTTAGATGAGGGAAAATCGCCAGCTAAAACGACAACTCAAAAAAAAATAGATAACTATGAAAATAAATCGGTAAATACGGATAATTATGATGACTTATTATCTGAAGAATTATTGTCTTTGGTAAGCTCAGGAGAAATATCTTTAGAAGCAGCAGAAAATTTATTATTAGAATTAGAAGTAGTCAAACCAGAAGATCATACAGAAAAATTATTAAATCAGTTACAATCAGGTGATATTTCCTTGGAGAATGTAGAATCAATTCTGTTAGGTTTGGATGAGGGAAAATCGCCAGCTAAAACGACAACTCAAAAAAAAATAGATAACTATGAAAATAAATCGGTAAATCCTGATAATTCAGAAGAATTGTTATCATTGTTAAGCTCAGGAAAAATCTCATTAGACGCAGCAGAAAATTTATTATTAGAAGTAGCACCAGAAATTAAAACAGATGTTAGTGAAGGGCTTAACTCTGGTAACAATGATATAGCGAACACAGATATAGCAATTATTGGAATCTCATGTCGATATCCAGGAGCAAATAACTGGCAAGAATTTTGGGAAAATTTAAAGAATGGAGTTGATAGTGTAACAGATCCACCTCCTGGAAGATGGGAAGAAAAGAATTGGTATAATCCAGATCCAGAGAATCCAGGTACTGCCTATTCAAAGTGCGCTGGTTTTTTAGAGGAAATTGATAAATTTGACCCCTTATTTTTTAAAATTTCTCCCGAAGAAGCTCAGTTTGTCGAGCCTCAACAAAGAATATTTTTAGAAGAAGCTTACCATGCTATAGAGGATGCTGGATATGCTACTGATTCTCTCAAAGGTGAAAAGTGTGGAGTATTTGTGGGAGCATCAACAGGTGATTATCTCAAGTTATTGTCAATTGCTGGATTAGAGACTCATCGGTTTGTACTAACAGGAAATATTCTGTCTCTTGTACCAGCAAGAATTGCCTACTTCCTTGACTTGAAAGGGCCAGTAGCAACTATTGATACCTCTTGTTCGTCCTCATTAGTCGCTATTCATCAAGCTTGTGAAAGTATACAGAGAGGGGAAAGCGAAATGGCGATCGCTGGAGGTATTTCTATTTGTGCAACAGCAGACTTCCAAATAGCCTCAAGTCAGTTTCAAATGATATCCCCTGATGGACGTTGTAAAACTTTTGATGCTTCAGCGTCAGGTACAACTTGGAGCGAAGGTTGTGGCGTTATCTTGTTAAAAAGCTATAGTCAAGCAGTTCAAGACAACGATCTTATTTATGGAGTTATCAAAGGAACGGGGGTAAATTATGATGGTAATACTAACGGAATTAGTGCCCCTAGCAGTCAATCTCAAGCTAGTTTAGAAGCAGCAGTTTATCAGAAGTTTGGCATTAATCCAGAAACTATTAGTTATGTAGAAGCTCATGGTACGGCAACACCTCTGGGAGATCCAATAGAAGTAGAAGCTTTAACAGAAGCCTTTTCTAAGTGGACGAAGAAGAAGCATTTTTGTGCGATCGGCTCGGTCAAAAGTAATATTGGCCATGCCTCAACTGCTGCTGGAGTTTCTGGTTTGATCAAGACGATTTTGTGTCTCAAAAACCAAAAATTAGTACCGTCGTTACATTTTGAGCAACCAAACCCACATATTGACTTTGAAAATAGCCCTTTTTATGTTAATACAGAATTAAAAGATTGGGAAGTTTCAGCAGGAGAACCAAGGAAAGCCGCAGTTAGTTCTTTTGGTTTTAGCGGTACTAATGCTCATATTGTTATAGAAGAAGCTCCTAGTGAAGTCAGAAGTCAGAAGTCAAAAGTCAGAAGTGAAGAATATTTAGAACGTTCTCTGCATTTGTTAACTTTATCGGCGAAAACAGAAAATTCTCTAAAAGATTTAGTCAGTAGTTATCAAAGTTATTTAGAAACTAATGTAGAGACGTTTCGCGAAACCTCCCTACATGATATATGTTATACAGCTGCTACAGGTAGAACCCATTTTAATCATCGACTAGGAGCGATCGCATCCGAACCTCAAGAATTAATAGAGAAACTGCTAGAGTGGAAAACTCAGTCAGAATTAGTAGGAGTATTTTCAGGCGAGACAAATAAGCAAAGTCAGAAAATAGCATTCCTATTTACAGGTCAAGGCTCCCAGTATACAAATATGGGAAGGCAACTGTATGAACAAGCACCGACTTTCCGTCAAGGTTTAGACGAATGCGACCAAATTTTACAACCCTATCTGGAAGTACCTCTATTAGAAGTTATTTATCCTCAAGATACACAACAGTCAACTGCCGATTTATTAGATCAAACAGCTTATACACAACCAGCACTATTTGCCATAGAATATGCTCTCTTTAAATTATGGCAATCATGGGGAGTGAAACCAGATGTAGTAATGGGGCATAGTGTAGGAGAATATGTAGCAGCAACAGTAGCAGGAGTATTAAGTCTGGAAGATGGTCTAAAATTAATAGCTATGCGGGGTAAGTTGATGCAACAGTTACCCTCTGGTGGTGAGATGGTATCGGTAATGGCATCAGAATCTCAGGTAATGGAAGCTATCAAAGAATATAGTTCCCAAGTAACAATAGCAGCAGTTAACGGACCGAAAAGTATAGTAATTTCCGGAGAGGGTGGAGCGATCGCTAAGATTTGTAGTGAATTGGAAGCAGCGAAAGTGAAGACTAAAAAACTACAAGTATCCCATGCTTTCCATTCCCCATTGATGGAACCAATGTTAACAGAATTTGCAGCAGTAGCCAAAGAAATTACCTATAATAAACCGCAAATACCAATAATATCAAATGTCACTGGTACTGAAGTAGGTACAGAAATAACTACTGCTCAATATTGGGTAGATCATGTTCTGCAACCAGTAAAATTTGCCCAGAGTATGAAAACTCTAGAAGAGCAAGGATATCAAACCTTCCTGGAAATCGGACCAAAACCAATATTGTTGGGCATGGGCAGACGATGTGTAACAGAAGATGTAGGAGAATGGTTGCCATCATTGCGTCCGGGAGTAGATGAATGGGAACAAATACTATCAAGTCTGGGACAATTGTATGTCAAAGGAGTAAAAATAGATTGGTTAGGATTTGACTCAGACTATAGTCGTCAGAAAGTGGCATTGCCGACTTATCCATTCCAACGAGAAAGATGTTGGATAGAAACCAACAACAAGTTCAACTTCTCGCCTCAACAACAGTTTTCCAAAGGCCAAAACTTCCATCCACTACTAGGTCAAAAGCTAAATTGTGCCAGCGAACAACAAATATTTGCATCACAAATAGGGGAAAATTCACCCAACTATTTGAGTTACTATCGAATATTTGATCGAGCATTATTTCCGGCAACAGGCTACCTAGAAATAGCAATGGCAGCAGGAAATCGCCAATTAAAAACACCCCAAATAGTAATAGAAGATTTAAGCATCAGTAAGGGATGGACACTACCACCAGGAGAATTAACAAATGCCCAAACCATTCTGACTCCACTAGACAATCAAAGCTACCAATTCCAAATATTTTCTCAACAACAAAATCAAGAGGAACAGAAATGGAAACTCCATGCTACAGGAAAAATCCGAACTGCTCAAACAGATACCTGTACCGAGTGCGGCCGCAGTTCACCGCGGAGCGTATACGTCGACCCCTACCGAATTCCCCCTGCCTTCCGAGCCTTCCGCCGGCACTTCGGGCAATCCAGGGAATCCGGGCCGGCTGAATGACCCAATCGGTCGGCGGGTGGTTGTGGGGTTCTGCAGGGGCCCTACGATGGGAGCTTCGGACGTGTCGGAGGGGACGAAAAGGTCATGACCTGACCAGCTTTCGTCCGACGGTGCATGAGCCAGCGGAGACTCCGCGGCGGCTCAGGAGGAGCCGGACACTGACGAACCCGAGGGACCTGATCCGGGTCTGTTCGTTCGAGGGGGGTCGAGGGACGTCGACACGCCACGTCGTCCCTCAAGGAGCTGTTCGGTGCAAAGACTATCTGCCCTCTGCTGTCTTGCTCTCATGACGTCACTCGCCCCCGCCGGCGAACCCACGCCGCTCGGCGCGGGCCTCAACGGTGTGCGCGACTACGCCCGCGGTCGGCCCTTCGTCGATCTGGTGAAGTCGGCCCCGTTCTTCGGCAAGGTCAACACGCCCTGGGAGCCGCTGGCCAACGTCAACAGCGCCGGCTGGCC
>NZ_JAAHGK010000652.1:0-4264 GCF_010672505.1 Okeania sp. SIO2B9
TTTCACTGTCAGCCACAAATAATTCATTGCCATCCGTACTAATACCGCTAGGTTGAGCAAAAGCAGATTCTGTCAGAGAGCCATCTACACAAGCTTCTGCACCAGTCCCTGCATAAGTGCTAATCATCCCAGTATCCAGTTGCAACAGCCAAATTTGATGGGAACCTGCCATAGCAATAAAAATGCGATCGCCTATCTTGTCCACATCCCAAGGTGAATTAAGTCTAGTTTCTCTAGCAACTCCACTATGAGGTGAAATTTGAGAACTTTTTTCTCCAGTACCTGCAATAGTCTCCACCTGCTGAGTTGTAAAATCAATTTTGCGTAAAGCATGATTTTCTGTATCGGCAACATATAAAATTTGATTCTTGGCATCAAAAGTCATACCTTGGGGAGCAAAAAATTGAGCTTCATAAAATGAACCATCAATTAATCCTGCTTTCCCACTACCAATAATATGCAAAACTTCTCCCTCAAGAGTACTAACAACAATACGATGATGTCCTGAGTCAGCGACAAATAATTGATTAGTATCACTATCAGCGAGAACTTTACCCGGAAAAGCTAAAGGTGTAGTCAAAGGTTGCTTTTGTTTTTCTAGAATTGAGCTAACTTCACTAAAATTAATAGTACCTTTGTCTTGATGTTCTTCTATCAACTTACCAATAATTTCATCCAAGACATCACGTTTACCTTCACCAGAAACAGACCCCACTATATACCCTTCTGGATCGATAATTTTGAAAGTCGGCCATGCACGAACAGCATATTGTTGCCAAACTCTCGAGCCACTGTCTACTAACACGGGATGTCCAATGTCGTAGCGGAGGATAGCTTGACGGACATTTTCCACATCTTTCTCATTCTCGAATTTTGCTGAGTGGATGCCGATAATAGTTAGGCTATCTGGATATTTTTGTTCTAGGAATTTTAGGTCTGGCAGAACGTGGAGGCAATTGATGCAACAGTAAGTCCAGAAGTCGAGGATAACCACTCGTCCTTTTAGAGATTCGAGGGATAGGGGTTTGTCTGTATTTAGCCAGGGATAATTTTGGGGTAGTTTAGGTGCTCTGATACGGGACATAATAATTAATAACTGGACAGTACAAAGTTATGAGTGGAAAGAAACTATGTTAGCAATGGATAATTAGAAATATAGCAATCATATTTCAGTTGTAAGATTTTAGTTGTAATTCTGGGGGAGTGACGTAATATAAAAAAATGTTGATTTATCTTAATTGTTCTTAAACATCTCATAAATCATTCCTGAGCGCTATAGTTTTCATTATCCATTATTCATTAGATTTTTTACCTAACGTTGTCCCTTGCGAGTCATACCCAGTCCAGACAAATATAATTCAGCAACACTATAAACACGAGCAGTTTGGGAGGGATCTTTACGGCGCAAATATTCTTGGAAAATACCTGCATCAATCATTTCCTTAAGACGAGTAGTTAACTCTGTACCTTCAATTTCCCATATTTGTGTTAGTCGATTTTCATCAATGGGGGAGCGTTCACCTTGGAGTTTATCCAATAATTTTTCCAGTTCAGGATATTCGTTACGCACTTCATTGACACGCTGCTTAGATACTTCTGGTAAAGCATCAATTAAAGACTTTGGGCGCAAAATTCTTTCATCAGTAGTATATTCTCTTGACTGAGATTTCTCTATTTTGACTGCTTCCTCTAAAAGCAATATCAAGCTTCGGGGAAAGCGGTTATCTTGACTGTCAGCAGTTCGTTTGCGTACCCAGTTGTGAATGTAACTCTTGTTACCACTACCCATCTTTTCTCCCCACAAAGGAAAAAGACTTTTGCGTAATTGCTCTAACTCAATGTTCTCAAGTCGTTCAAGTTTTACTCCTAATTCCTCATTAATAGTTTGCTTAAGACTGCGAGAATTATTCATAAATTGGCGTAGTATAAGTCTCCATAGATCGGCTTCTTCCCACTTTAACTCAAGCGATCGCCCACTGACGTAATGTCCTTTGTTAGTAAAGTTAAGTTGATTCCAAATGTCCTCTCGTAAAAATATCTTAGGCACAATATATTTAAGATCAATGCCACTTTCTAACCACCAAGCGAGCAAAGCTTCTAATGCTTTCCTTCGCCGTTGATAGTCTTTTTGATTAGAACCAAACCCTACATCTAACTCATCATAGAGTAGCCAAACTCGTCGGTTATTTTGTTGCAACCATGAGTTAATATCTTGTATTTGATCAAAAGTTTCGAGACTAGCTGTTGAAGATTTTGCTTGTTCAACTAACCATGAAACTATATCAGCACTTCTAGGTTTCTCAGTAGTTATTAATGCTTTTAAATTGTCATCAATATTAGGGAGTGAATGTAACTCTGGCAAAGAAAAGCATAATTGCAATAAAGCATAGTTTAACCAAAAATCTTTCCAGTAATCATTGCCCACCTCACGTTCATAACTACCTAGAGCACCACCCTCTAAAATAGAGCTTTTGATTGTAGGTTTACCATGTCCAGCAACAAAATTAACATTGCTGATATCTAAATAATAACTAGCTAGTTTTTTAGCTTCTTCTGGCTGCTCTACAAACAATCTAAATAATATACTTTTTCCTGTACCTTTAGCACCTCGAATTAGCCAATTTTTATCACTTAAAAATTTAGGGAAATCTTCTGTACGTTGAAATATTTCTGGAATTTTTTCTGGTTCTATTTCTTGTGCTGTTGCTGCTACAAAATTCAACTCATATAAAATAGTTGTTTTGGTAGGTTTCTGAACAATAGAGTCAGTTGTAATGCCAAGTTGAACATCTGGTAAACTAGCATCAATTACTTCTGCAATTGGGAGATAATTATCTAGCAAACTTTTAGGTAAATTATTAACGAGACTTGACAAAGTGCTAATGTTAGGATTGTAGTTAATTTCATAGTAAAGTTCGCCGACTGTTATACCACTTGATAACCCCCAATTTTCCTCTATCCAATCTTCAACTTTACTTATCCAAATTTGACGTTGTTCTGCAGCAACAGCAGGCATAGGTGTCAGTACAAAACGTAAATCTGGTTTGCCTCGATATTGGCATTGTTTACTAACAGTTTGTACAATCCAACTTAATCCTTTAAAACTTTGGTCAGTGGGTGAAAAACAGATAATTCCCAAATCGGCTAAATCTAATAAAGCAATAGCGCTAGTATCATTAAATCCAGGACGAGCATCAATTAGAATTACATCAGGATTTAGTTGCTCTTTAATATCTTCAATTAGCTGTTCAACAGGATTATTTTCTCTGCGATAAAAAGCCTGTAAAGTTCCCCGGTCTAGTTCAGCTAAACGATGAATATAATTTTCATTATATTCTCCAACCGGAACTAAAAATAGTTCGCCACGGGCTTTTAATTCTACTTGATAAATACAACTTTCAATAGGAGGAAAATTTTCTTTTGGAGTTAGAAAACGTTGGTACAAATAATCTAATACACCATAATTTTCTCTATCAATTTGCTCAATATCTGACTCCAATAAAATTGAAATTCCTGGTGCTTCTAAATCAAAATCTACTATTACTACTCGACGTTTTTTTTCAGTAGCTAATATTCCGGCAACTAAACCTAGTGCAGTAGAACGACCAACTCCTCCTCTAAAAGAATAAAAAGTTGCTATTAAAGGAGTCTCAAAAACATCTTCTTCATCTGATTCTTTTGGTTCCTCTGGTTCTGGTGACATTAAAATATCTGACCATAAAGGTAACTGAATTTGAGTATATTCAGGAGGTTGCTCTGTTGCTTCTTCAGGAGTTAATAAGTCGTAACTTAAAATAGGGTATTTGCTTAAATGAAAGTCTATACCCACTAATATTTCATCAATCTTTTGTTCGCGTTCTTCTAAAGATTGTTCCTGAAATAAACTGGTAATAATTAGAATTTTCAGCCAACCTATTGAGGTTCTTTTTACCTTGACTTTAACCTGTGAATCTTCAGGTAATAAACTTTGATTTAAGTGTTCTTGAATTTGCTGCATTAATGCTTTTCTATCTGTCATTGGCTTTCTCCTTGTTTGCTTAATAAATATCTATGTAGTATTTCGACTGCATTAATAAATTTGTTAGCTTCAGTTTCATCGCCCATTCTATTTGAGTATCGTAATTCATCATTTTTCCATAATGATGTAACTGTTATCCATGCTTGTCTGTAAGGGTTATTTATTTGTGGAGATTCAATGACTCTTTGTATATTTGGTAAAGCATCTAATAACTTTATCAAACTATGTAAATCTGAACCTTTTAAT
>NZ_JAAHGK010000653.1:0-4263 GCF_010672505.1 Okeania sp. SIO2B9
AGCGCAAACAAAAAACTTTCTCCTTCTACTACTCTTTCTTCTTCTTTCTTTCTTTCCTCCTGACTCCTGACTCCTGACTCCTGACTCCTAAATAATTAAGATTAATATCATACATTAATTCACCAACACCAAAATTCCTTTGTTTTAGGGTACACAGAATATGGAATAGAATAGAAACCAAGATGGATGTACCTCATTAGTCTGAGAAACGCTATAGTTTAGATTAAAATTATCAAAGCTAGATTTAAGTATCGCATTTATCCAACACCAAAAAAAATACCAATGAGCAAAGCTATTTGTTTGTGTGCGTGTGGTTTGGAACTATGATCTAGCTTGTTGTCAAAACAAGTATAAATGAGGATTGAATCAACAGATTAATTCTGAACTATAAAAGCTGTTTATTACTCAACCAAAAAAGACGGAAAATAGGGAATGGTTATCAAAACTTTCGGGGTTGCACATTAAAGAATGATAATAGATTTTAAACTGTACATATATTTAGGAAAGAATAATCCAAAAATATCTACTTTCGGATTTCATCATTCCTGATTGTGCAATGGCAAACTTTCTATTGTCCTATTGCAATCCTATTTTATTCGTGTCAAAAATCTTACTGCTTTTTAGGGAACTGGGAACACTTAACTGGGAACACTTAACTGGGAACAGGGAATAGGTAAGAGTTTCAGTGTTTTTATTTACTTTTTGATTTGTCACGATCTATTTAGGATTGCTATATGACAACAGTCATTGAATGATTTAAACCGCCGTTCGTATTTTTAACCCTTAATTAGACCTACCTACTTAGGCGACTTTTATAGTTTATAGTATAGTTGAAGAAGCCTAAAAGTATTCAACCGCTTATTTATACAAATAAATTAATTACTAAACTCAAATGACTCAATCCTTAGTTACTCCTACCCAAACTCCTCTCTTAGGCTTATCTTTATCTGAGTTAACAGAGTGGGTACAACAGCAAGGACAACCTGCTTATCGAGGCAAACAATTATATCAATGGATATATCAAAAAGGGGCTAAGTCTCTGGCAGATATCACTGTATTTTCTAAACAATGGCGCGAGGAGATTAAGCATTTTCCCATTGGTCGATCTGCCATACATTACCGCTCTGTTGCTCCAGACAAAACGGTTAAATATCTGCTGCAACTATCAGACGGTAATATTATTGAAACTGTAGGTATTCCTAGCCATAAACGTCTAACTGTATGTGTTTCTTCTCAGGTGGGTTGTCCGATGGCTTGTGATTTCTGTGCTACTGGAAAAGGAGGTTTTACGCGGAACCTAGAAGCATACGAAATTATCGACCAGGTGCTGACTGTGCAAGAAGATTTTGAGCGACGAGTTAGCCATATTGTGTTTATGGGAATGGGGGAACCGTTGCTGAATACTAAAAATGTCTTGGCTGCTGTTAGGTCCCTGAATCAAGATGTGGGTATTGGACAACGTAATATAACTATCTCAACTGTGGGAATTCGCGATCGCATTCGTCAATTAGCCGAACATAAACTGCAAGTGACTCTCGCTGTTAGTCTTCATGCTTCTAATCAAAGATTGCGGGAACATCTGATTCCTAGTGCTAAATCTTATCCTTTAGGGGATTTGATAGCAGATTGTCGTGAATATGTCAACCTCACAAAGCGAAGAATTAGTTTTGAGTATGTGATGTTAACGGGTTTTAATGATTTACCAGATCATGCTAAAGAATTAGCTAAAAATCTACGGGGGTTTCAGTGCCATGTTAATTTAATTCCCTATAATCCTATTAGTGAAGTTGACTATCAAAGACCAACAGGAGAAGATATCAACGCTTTTGTTAATGCTCTCGAAGAAAAACATATTGCAGTTAGCGTTCGTTATTCTCGTGGTTTAGAAGCTGATGCCGCTTGTGGGCAATTACGGGCGTCGCGGGTTAGTGGTGTAGGGGAGTAAGGGAGTGGGGAGTGGGGAGTAGACACGGGGACGCGGGGACGCGGGGACGCGGGGATGGAGGCTTTGAATTTATGATTACAGTACTTTTTAGGATAGTGAGGTACAGCTATAAGACTATTTATATTATGTCCGGATAAACACTAACTGTAAAGTCATTGCGACTGGAACGGAGTGGAAGGAAGCAATCTCCTAATATCATGTTCGGATAAACACTAACTATAAAGTCATTGCGACTGGAACGGAGTGGAAGGAAGCAATCTCAAGAGTTTGAGGTATCTCTTCCATCTATATCCTAATCATAACTATTCAACCGAACATGATATTACACTTAGGAGGAAGGAAGGCAGAAGGAAAAGAAAGATTCAAAGGGGATAAGTTTTTTTATCACTAATTATCCGGACATGATATAAGTCCCTGAGATTGCTTTCCTGACGGAATGCTCCGCAAACGCTGCCGCTCGCAATGACAACTATTCAACCGGATTTTATATCCCACATTCCGCACTCCCTCACTCCTACCTCTGACTTTCCTACGGAATACTGCGCAAACAGGTAGAGAGAGGTACTGATAACTGATAACTGAAATGACGCGGACTAATTTTCTAATTTCTGCAATTTCTTCTTTGCCCACTCTCGCAGTTGTTCGTTTGGGTCATTTTCTGCTCTGTCTTGTAATAGTGGGAGGGTTTGCGGATGGTCTGGGTAACGTTTGACTATTGCTTTTAGTGCAATTTGTCGAGGGTTAAATTCGCTGAGTTTATTATAGTTTTCACTTTCAAAAGAGTCATGGTCTTCGACCTCCCTAATAAATTCATAGAGGGAGTCGTTGTAGTCGTAATTGCTCAACAAGTTAAACCTGACAAACTCTAGAGCTAGTCGAAGGTTTTCTTCAACATCAAGATGGTTTTCAAAAGGGTCATTTGTAGCGCATTCGTGAAGCAAAGGTAAAGTTTCTGGATGACGTTTCCAACCTTTGGCTATTTGGTCCAATGCTTCTGAGCGTACCTGCCAATCATCATCAGACTGTGCTAATTGTTTAAGCAAAGGTAAAGTTTCTGGACGACGTTTCCAACCTATGACTATTTGTTCTACTGCTCCAACTTTTACTTGCCAATCATCATCAGACTGCACTAATTGTGTGAGCAAAGGTAAAATTTCTGGGTGACGTTTCCAACCTCTAACTATTTGTTGTACTGCTACTATTCGTACATCCCAATTGCTATTGAGCTGTATCCATTGTGTGAGCAAAGGTAAAATTTCTGGGTAATGTTTCCAACCTCTAACTATTTGTTGTACTGCTACTGCTCGCACAAAACGATCATTATCAGACTGCACTAATTGTTTGAACAAAGGTAAAGTTTCTGGGTTATGCTTCCAACCTCTAAATATTTGTCGTACTGCCTCAAACCGCACCTGCCAATTATTATCAGAATGCGCTAATTGTTTGAGCAAAGGTAGAGTTTCTGGATGATGTTTCCAACCCCTAGCTATTTGCTCTACTGCTACTGCTCGGACATCCCAATTAACATTTAACTTTACAGATTCTTGAAGCATCGGCAGAGTTTCTGGGTGGTGTTTCCAACCTCTAACTATTTGTCGTACTATTTCAAATCGCACCTGCCAGTTGTTATCAGACTGTACTAATTTTTTGAGCATAGGTAAAATTTCTGGCTCATCTTTCCAACCAGTAGCTAATTGTTTAACCGCTTCTTCTCGTACATTTGAATTATCATCAGAATGCGCTAATTGTTTGAGCATGGGTAAAATTTCTGGCTCATCTTTCCAACCAGTAGCTAATTGTCGAACCGCTTCTCGTCGCATAAACCTATCATCAGACTGTACTAATTGTTTGAGCATAGGTAAAATTTCTGGCTCATCTTTCCAACCAGTAGCTAATTGTCGAACCGCTTCTCGTCGCATAAACCTATCATCATCATCAGACTGTACTAATTGTTTGAGCATGGGTAAAATTTCTGGCTCATCTTTCCAACCAGTAACTAATTGTTGCACTGCTTCTTCTCGCACCTGCCAATTATAATCAGACTGTACTAATTGTTTAAGTATGGGTAAAATTTCTGGCTCATCTTTCCAACCAGTAGCTAATTGTTTAACCGCTTCTGGCGGCAAATACTTATCATCAGACTGTACTAATTGTTTGAGCATAGGTAAAATTTCTGGCTCATCTTTCCAACCAGTAGCTATTTGTCGAATTGCTTGTCCTCGCACAAAACGATCATCATCAGACTGTACTAATTGTTTGAGCATAGGTAAAGTGTCTGGCTCATTTTTCCAACCAGTAGCTAATTGTCGAATTGCTTC
>NZ_JAAHGK010000654.1:0-4262 GCF_010672505.1 Okeania sp. SIO2B9
TATAAAGGTCAAGGGACTGTGCTTTGACCTTTATATGTAAGCATTCAGCATTCAGTATTCAGCTATTGCTTTGTAGTCGGTAAAAGCCATTGATAAATTGAGGTCAAATTCAATAGTAAGAGATAACCGTTAATAGCTGAATTGTTACGTTTATATCCCGATAAATCAAGGTATTTACCAAACAATATTACTACTGTCTAATTGTATTAAGTTAATATCTTGATTAAGCTAATTAGGGTTTGCTGAAAAAGTCTTTTAGTAGGGGTAGAAGACAGGAGACAGGAGACAGGATTCAGGGGAATTATAGAGGAGGTAGGAGTAAGAATTCTCCCTAAAATTTTCTGCCCAACTCTTGCCCAAAATGCGCTTCTTTTTGACCTTGAGCAACCGAAAAGTTGGCACTTTTTTCAACCTAAAATATCTAAAATCCTTATCTATCAATGCTTTGAGTTTTTCTCAGCAAGCCCTAATTAAAAAACACTTAAAATCAAAACAAATTAACTTAAAATAATATTACTAATTTTGGCAATTAGACACCACTTATAGATCGAAAATTTTTCTTACAGTTCTGTATAGCTATATTTCTGCATTACAGGCTGACAAATTACATTAATTTTCTGTATTTCTTCAGCATTTAGTTTTCCCTGTAAATTGCTAGCTCTCGTTGTATTAATAGGTCTGTCAGTCCTGGTTCCTCCTGCCAAATATTTACCAGGATTTTTTTGATAACAATTCAGTAAATCATCGCTCCATTCAATTTCCAAAAAATTAGTTATTTTCGCTAATGTTTCTTTTGTATTTTGGATTAGATCTTCATATTTAGACTCTAAAACATCAAATCCATGATTCTTTAGCCAAATCGGGTATTGGTTTTTATATAACCAATAAATCCCAGCTAATTCAACTTTAGATAATTGAGATAGATGCCAATTTTCTAACTCTTTACCAAAAAAAGGTTTGAGTCTTTCTATTTCTTTTATAACACATCGATCGATCCAATCTCCTTGTGAATTAACTAGATTGAGCATCGAAGAAATAGTGCTATGAGGATTTCTAATCGGCCATATTATTTTTGAACTAGGATAAAATCTTTTTAAGAAATCTAGTTTATGAGAATGCTCTAGAATCTTAAAACATAAATAATGATGGTTAATCTTATTAACTGCTAGTCTTTGAGCTGAGGGAAAAGGATACGGACTAGGAAATTCTGTTTCGTCTACACAAGTAATTTGAGGATGTGCATTAAGAATGGATAGTAATAAGGTTGTACCACTTCTTTGACAACCAAAAATAAAAAATAAATTCCCAGAAAATATTGGGCTAAAGTATCTTAATGTAATTAGATTTCTGAGATGATACTTAAATTGTGAAATCATATTTGGATTATATTTAACTAAACATTAATATCGTCAAAGGTCGTTGAAGAAGGAGACAGGAGACAGGAGACAGGAGACAGGAGACAGGAGGAAAATTACATGGGGATTCTCACCCCAAGTAATGCGTGAACACGACCGTTGACGGTGGGGTATTAAACCCACAAAGAAAATGATAATTTCTATGGACTAGCTAGACTTTTAAAGTATTCTATTCAAGCGGTGAAATTATTAAATTAAAACTAGACCATAGGTAAGCATTTCCTGCGGAATGCTGCGCAAATAGCTCTTAGTAGTCAGCACTTCCCTGCGGGATGCTACGCAAACAGCAAATAATAAATAACTCCTTCTATAGTATACTTTGGCAGTAACTTTTAATTCTCTCTAAATTTTTCAATTACTTTTACCTCTTCCTCTCATCAATAGCTGATAGCTGATACCAAATTGAAATGAAGCTGTATAGAATAATATTTCAAGCAGAATTGACCGCAGATACGCGTAAATAAAGATAGTAGCAATTAATGAATTTCATCATTCTATGCAACCTGATATCAAACTGGTATGATAGCTGAATGCTTATTACCATAGTCATCATATTTTAGGTATTAAAGTAGTCATACAAAATTAATTACACATACTCTAAAGCTAAAAATATGAGGTTGTGCATAAAGAAAATGTGGGAGTTTTTTTGCTTGATTGAGTATTGTTTTTTGTCTTATTAACATATTCTTATTATCAGTTGATTTCTGGATGAATAGCGATAATGTGCATGAATTGGCACAAGAAATTCTGCTGCTGTTATGGACGTGCAAAAAAATACAAATTTGATTCATAATGCCCATGTTCATGCATATCGAAACCTAGCATAGCTACATCGCTCCTTGGAGCTAGAATGACTTGATTACTTATCCCACACTTTACTGATGCACTACCAAATATGATGCTGTAAAAATTACAGAGAATAAAATTAGGTAATTAATTTTGCCTCAGCACTTAAATTGTCTAGGCAATCCAAGGTAAGTCAGAAGTAGAAACCGAGCTACAACTAAACTAATTATTCTCAAAATTATTAATCTGAGTGAATATTATTATCAACTATTTAGAGCTAATTTATTAAGTAAATATTAACAGGCTGAATTCCTGGCAATACAAAGGTTTTTGGAGTTATATCCCAATAACACCTAAATTCCTGAGAGTTAGATGAAGTAAGAGTTTTAGCTAAGTTTACAAATCAGCTCTTACATATCATCTAATTTTTACAAATAACAAATCAATGCATCAAGTAAGGTGAAAAACAGAACATTTAAGTATACTTGAAAAAAACACCTTTTGAGAGGGAGATTTACCATGAAAATAATTGTGAAGATTAAAAATTAATAATTAAATTAACGCCAAAATCAAAAACAGCTATTCTCCTGATAATTTAGAATTAGAAAAAACTTGTTGAAATTACTTTATGACCCTGAAACTATACAATACCCTAACTCGTCGCCAAGAAAATTTTGAATCCCTAGAACCAGGCAAAGTTAAAATGTACTGCTGTGGTGTTACAGTATACGACTACTGCCATTTGGGCCATGCTCGTTCGTATATTGCCTGGGACATAATACGTCGATATCTAATGTGGCGGGGCTATCAGGTACGATATGTGCAAAATTTTACTGATATAGATGATAAAATCCTTAATCGGGCCAGAGAAACAGGTACTTCTATGGAGTCGGTGGCCGAACGCTTCACTGAGACTTATTTTGAGGATATGAAACGGTTGAATGTGCTAGAAGCAGACGAATATCCTCGGGCAACTCAGACAATAGATGGAATTAAGCAGTTAATCAACGACCTGGAAAAAAAAGGTTTTGCCTATTCTGCGGGAGGGGATGTCTATTATCAGGTGCGGGAATTTACCGAATATGGGAAGTTATCGGGCCGTCGCTTGGAGGAAATGCAAGCTGGGGCAAGTGGTAGAGTTGGAGGAGAAAATTTAGAGACCTCTAAAAAGAAAGACCCATTTGATTTTGCCTTATGGAAAGCAGCAAAACCGGGGGAACCTGCATGGAATTCTCCCTGGGGACAAGGAAGACCAGGTTGGCATATTGAATGTTCTGCAATGGTGCGAGAGTGTTTAGGAGAGACTATTGATATTCATGGTGGTGGGGCGGACTTAATTTTTCCTCACCATGAAAATGAAGTTGCCCAGTCGGAAGCAGTAACTGGAAAGTCTTTAGCTAAATATTGGTTACATAATGGCTTTGTCACAATTAATGGGGAAAAAATGTCAAAGTCCCTCGGTAATTTTACCACGATTCGGGATTTATTAGACAAACCTGTAGACCCAATGGCTGTAAGAATGTTTGTTTTGACTGCCCAATATCGAAAACCTATTGATTTTACCCCTGAAGCGATCGCTTCTGCGGAAAATGGTTGGAATACGATTAAGGAAGGTATATTATTTGCTTATCAATATGGTTCTCAGTTGGGATGGGAAACGCCAGAAAAAGTATTATCTGAAAAGACAAATTTATTAACTTCTCAAGTTGAAAAATTTCAGAAAGCAATGGATGATGATATTAATACTCCTGGTGCTTTAGCTGTTTTATTTGAATTAGCTAAGGAGTTACGTCGAGAGGGTAATATATTAGTACATGAAGGCCAAACTGAAACATCTTTAGAGAAATTACAAAAACAATGGATAACTCTTGTAAAGTTGTCACAAGTATTAGGTTTAGAATTTCAACCAAATGCAGAAATTAATGATGAAGTTGGAGGTTTAAGTGATGCTGAAATTGAGTCTTTAATTCAGCAACGTTTAGCTGCAAAAAAAGCCAAGAATTACTCTGAAGCAGACCGCATTAGAGATGAACTACAAAACCAAGGTATTCAACTAATAGA
>NZ_JAAHGK010000655.1:0-4261 GCF_010672505.1 Okeania sp. SIO2B9
TCCAACATTAAGAAGAACGAGGATATATATTTTAATTTCTCCCAGACTCCCCGTATTCCTCTCCTGGGAGGGGAATATGGGGAGTCTGGGAGAAATTAAAATATATATCCTCGTTCTTCTTAATGTTGGTCAAGATTAAATTTAGATGAACCCACCCGCTCCGTCACCCCAATGACCTAAAATTAGTGGTAATTTCTGAATGACTTTGATGGAAGTATTTAACAATTACTAAATACTAATTTAGATGTTTCAGTTCTACATAAGATTGAGATGAAGGTTATAATTTTGAGACTAAATATTTTACATTTTCGACAGCTTCTTCATATCTATGTTTAGCTAAAGTAATTTCTTCTCCATCTGGCATTTTAAAAATTTCCCCTTTATCAGGAAGTTGATGTAAAGGAGTGCCGATAGATGCAGAGACTTTTCCTGAAGAATGAAAATCTTTGACATCGGTAACATAGGCATTTTGCCATGTAATGAGAGAATCTAATGAATTATCATTCCTAGTAAAATATTGAGGAAAACTTTGATATTGTTTATAGCAGAAATTAATTAATTCTTGTCTGATATATTTATAGGCCTTAGCTACACCTTTATGGCTTGTGTAATTGTTAAAAACAAATTGTTTGATTTTAGGTAATTTCAGCTCGAACTGCTTAACTTGCTTATTAAATGTGATAACTTTACTGGCATATTTTTTGAGAGATTCTGAAGGATATTGTTCATAAAGTAGCATTAAAATCCCTTTAATTCCTTCTAATGAAGTAAAATCAGCCATCATAGGAATTATTAAATAATCAGAAGAAAGTAATGCCATCTGTGTATAGATGGAAAAACTAGGATTGCAGTCTATGAAAACAACTAATTCTTTATATTTTTCTTTGTCAAACTCACTTCGACATAATCTTTTAATTGCTGTCATATGATTTTTCCATGCAGTAATATTTGCTGGATTAAGTACAGAATAATTAAGAGCTAACGACAAAGATTCTAAAAAAGAATCACCAGCAATTAAATACAGATTTTCTGGAATAGATTCATTATAGAGTGAGGCTCGAACTTTATAAGTAGAATTTTTTGGTAATGATTTAAAGTCAGCATTAGCTTTCAAAATCCAATAAATAAACCCTACTACATTACATCTTGTGTAAGTTCCTTGCAACTTTTGATTATTTTCATATCCTTCTTTTCCACCTCCAAGTAAAAGTTGATAAATGTTAGCTTGAGGACACATATCAATAACTAAAATTTGTGTCTCTGCATTATTTTAAGCATACAATATTTAAGCATTAGAACATAAAGTTGTTTGACCAAAACCACCTTTATTATTGTAAAAAGCATAAACTTTTATCGACATAAATACTTGCTCGTCAATTTATACTAAATTAGTATCTTATACTATAACAAATAATAGATATGTTGGCAAATTAAGCTCTAAAAATCTTGAAATTCTTTCAAAATTTTCATTGCCGAATAATTAAGGTTTAAAGCCTCTCCTTTCAAGGAGAAACAAGCGGTCGAGGGATGGCGTTAGCGGAGCGGGTCTGTAAGAACGGGTTTCCTCGCCATATCCAATCGACCAAGAGAGAAAAAAAAATCCCTTTTGCGTAAATCATCCCCTTGAAAATAAGAGGTAATTATTAATTATTAATGAGGGCTTGCTAATTAATTAGCAAAGTATTGACAGATAACGGTTTTAGCGTTTTAGGGTTTAAAAAAGTACCAGCTTTTGGGTGTAAAAAGCTCATGCATGCTAGTATTTTGGGATGATTATGGCAGAAAAATTGATAGATAATTCTTAACTCCTATCTCTTCGCTCATTCCCATTTTTCCTGTCTCCTGTCTCCTGTCTCCTGTCTCCTACCCCAGCAAAAATACTTTCCATACGCAAACCCTAATTATTAATTGTTGAAACTACTATATTTCTATAGAACCCCTAACCGTATCTTTATAAAGGTAGGGGTTTTTGACTAATAATTCAGAAGTCATAAGTTATACCAATTTATAAAATATTGCAAAGCGTGACAACACAGGGAAAAGGGAACAGGGAACAGGGAAAGAAAAACATAAATATTAAAGAGGAAAAAAGGTGGAAATTTTAGAATTTATGGGATTTATAATTTTTTCTTTTAGGAATAAATCAGAAATTAAGATGTAACTGCCTTTTTTGAATTTGGTATTAGGATATTGATATTTAATTTATATAGTTATAGATATCTCCAATAATCAAAAATAAAGTCAATTATTGCACTCTTATTCATCAATTATTTCCTCCTACTCCCTATTCCCTATGCATGAAGGAGATGCTTAATAGAACCCATTTGATATCTATAGATAAACTTTGGGTTTAAACTTCCTTAAACGCAAAGCATTACTTACCACAGAAACTGAACTAAAAGCCATTGCTGCACCAGCAATCATTGGATTTAATAACCAACCAAAAAAGGGATATAAAATACCTGCAGCAATAGGAATACTCAAAACATTATAAATATAGGCAAAAAATAGATTTTGACGAATATTTTTCATAGTGGCATGACTGAGTTGAATTGCCGTAACAATTCCCCACAAATCTCCAGAAATTAAAGTTAGATCGCTAGCTGCCATTGCCACATCTGTACCTGTACCAATAGCAATTCCTACATCTGCTTGAGCTAATGCTGGAGCATCATTAATTCCATCTCCTACCATCGCGACGATTTTATGTTTTTGTTTTGAACTATTTCTTTCTTGTTGAATAGATTGAATAATACTAGCTTTTTGGTCGGGACGTACTTCAGCAAAAATTCTTTTAATACCCACTTCAGAGGCGATCGCTTCTGCTGTTTTTTGGTTATCTCCTGTTAACATTACTACTTCTAATCCCATTTTTTGTAGAGCTTTAACTACATCCCCAGAAGATGGTTTAATTGCATCAGCAATTCCAATTAAACCTTCAATTTTTCCGTTAATAACTATTAAAGCAGTAGTTTTTGCTTCACTTTCCCATTGTTGGCGATTTGATTGTAAAGTTTGAGTATCAATTTTCAATTCATCCATCCATCTTTGTGTACCAATTTGTACCAACTTTCCTGATACATTTCCCTGTACTCCCATTCCTGCTACAGCTTCAAAATTAGTCACTTCTGGTAGGGGATTTTTTACTCCTTGAGATTGAGCATAATTAACTACAGCTTCCGCTAAAGGATGTTCTGAATTTTTTTCTAAAGCAGCAGCTATTGCTAATAGTTCAATTTCATTATTATTAGTGACACCTTTAACCGTAATATAGTTAGTAACACTAGGTTTTCCTTGAGTAATTGTTCCAGTTTTATCACAAACAATAGTAGTTAATTTATGTGCTAATTCTAAGCTATCTGCACCTTTAATTAAAACTCCATTTTCTGCTCCTTTCCCAGTACCAACCATAATAGAAGTGGGAGTTGCTAAACCCAAGGCACAAGGACAAGCAATAATTAAAACTCCTACCGTAGTAATCATGGCAAGAGTTACATTTCCCATGGTATTAAACCAAATAATAAAAGTTATAATAGCAATGGTTATTACTACAGGCACAAACCATCCAGTTATTTTATCTGCTAATTTTTGAATAGGTGCTTTACTGCATTGAGCATCTTTTACCAATTGTACAATTTGGGCTAATACTGTATCTTTACCAACTTTTGTGGCTTGAAATTTGAAACTTCCTGTTTTATTAATTGTTGCTCCGATTACCTCATCTCCTAGTTGTTTTTTAACAGGAATTGGTTCACCTGTCACCATAGATTCATCAATAGAAGATTCTCCTTCTACAACTTCTCCATCTACAGGAATTTTTTCTCCAGGGCGGACTAAAATTACATCTCCTACTACAACTTCTTGAATGGGAAGATCGCTCTCTTTTCCATTACGAATAACTCTAGCAGTTTTTGCTTGTAAACCCATTAATTTACGAATAGCTTCTGAAGTTTTTCCTCTAGCACGATTTTCCAATAGTTTTCCTAATAGGAGAAGGGTAATAATAACTGATGAAGCTTCATAATATACTTCTGCTTTTAAACCTTGAGTAATAAAAAAATTGGGGTTTAAAGTAGCAAATAAAGAATATAAATAAGCAGCACCTGTTCCTAAAGCAACTAAAGTATTCATATCCGCAGTATAATGTTTAAATGCTTTAAATGCTCCTACAAAAAAACTTTGACCACACCATAACTGTACAGGCAAACTCAAAAATAATTGCACCCAAGAATTATGCAGCCAACTAGGAATAAAAGGAATA
>NZ_JAAHGK010000656.1:0-4256 GCF_010672505.1 Okeania sp. SIO2B9
AATCAATGTAGTTGAAGAAAAACAAATTAAAGAAAAAGTTAAAGCAGTAATCCAGAAAATTCAATCAACAAAAACAAATCAAATTCCGCGCAGTATTTCATTATTTCAATATTTTATTAGTATTTTGATATCAGAGAAAATAATTGATTATTCTATAAATAGATATTATTGGCATATCACCCAAGAAGTTGTAAGTCTTTATCCAGCACTAAAGACTATTGACTCTACTTTTGAGTATGAAGAAAATGATTTTTAATACTTGCTTGCAACTTATTTTTCAACACGGTTGATTTCGGTTCAGCAATTTATTAGCTTGCGTTGCTGAACCATAAAAAGATATGGGTATCTAATAAAATTCTCATTTCCCCTCAAATGCATTAAGTATATCTTCTGGCAAAGGAGCATCGAAATCATCCGGAACAGTAAACTCACCTGCGCATAAACCAAATGGTCGTAACTGCTTGCTATTGGCAATAGTTCTAATTTCAGCGCTCGCTTGCTCATATCTAATAATTACAACAGTTTTTCCCTCTTCGACTAAACGCAAATATTTCAGTAGATCGCTTTGAATTTCATCACATAGTTACATTTAGCATGATAAAAAACCTCAGAATTTCTACAAAAACGATCGCTCAATAATCTTTTTCAAGATAGCAGGCAACAGGCAACAGGCAACAGGCAACAGTGGGAAAAACATTGCCTAGTCTAAAATTCATCATCAACATAAGTCAAACACCAACTCGTTCCTTACTATATCTTGAGTTGGGGCTGAATTTCAGCTGTGTCAGTCCAGTAGGGTGCATTAATGAAATGTAACGCACCATCTAGATTTTAATTTTCGGTGTGTTACGCTTTTTGAAGCTAAAAAATTACTCATCATGTTTGACTACAATATCAAAGTGTAGGACATCTTCCCGCACACCCCCAACTTTTCTATATAACTCTATTGCTGGATCGTCACCATAGTCAGCTTGAACAAAGATAACATAAGCTCCCCGATCGACAGCTATATTCTTGAGTGTGTCAATGAGCGCCATTGCTATACCTTGGCGACGGTGTTCAGTCGATACCGCCAAATCATATATATAAATCTCGCTGCGTTCTTGCTCAAATTTGTGAAGTTCATATGCTGCCAGACCACCCACCACCTCTCCATGTTTTAATGCAACCAACACGATAAAATAATCTCTGCTGAGTAGCTTACGAAGATAATCAGTTTCAGGTTTGACTTTGCAATAAGTTTCCACTTCATCAAACGCATCACCAAAAACATTGAGCAAGTCTTGCATTAGCTTTATATCTTTCTCAGATAGATGTTGAATGGTGATATTTTCTGTTGAGTTCATATTAATATATATCCCAAAACAAGATGGATACAAATAATATTTTCAGTCTTCTGGTCAACTCCAACAAACGGTTCATCAAAACAAAAAATATCGGCTTCCTTAATCAATGACCGTACCAAAAATGCTCGTTGTTGTTGACCGTCAGACCTTCTTATAAATTGGACATCTCCAAAAATTAAAAATAAAATCAATTATTATCTAGAAATTATCAATTACTCCTCCCTGTTCCCTGTTCCCTGTTCCCTGTTCCCTGTTCCCTCTTTTCTGGAGATGTCTATTACTTAGCTAACTTAATTACATTGAATATAAGGTCTCCATACCCACCCCATTTGTTGAGGAGTTTGTACTGATTGAACATAAACCCACTTTGACTGAGACTCTTGTCCTGCTGGTGGTTCAGTAACTCTCAGTTGAGTATTTTTAGCAAAATTGAAAGGCATATTATAACCTTTGGCATTGGGAAAATCTCGCACTGGAATATTCGGATATTCCGGGGAACCTATTGCCTGACAAATTGTCCCTATAGGTACTCCACCTGTTCTATTTCCTGTGTTGGGTAGTTGTGAGGCAGAGCGTGTATTGCAATTTTGCAGATAGGGAGTATATACCCAACCTTGAGAATTATTTGGTCCAGTTACTTGTGTCCATTGTCCATCATTAGACCTATTGATGACTGTTACAGAAGTACCGTTATTAAAAAAGGCAATATTTCTACCTCCATTTGGCTGGTCTCGGAAATCTACACCTGCACGACTATCTGCTGGTGAAGACTGAAGCTGACAAACTTGTTGTTGAGCAAGTAATATTTCATTGCTCTGGTTAACCCATAGAGTCCACTGGTCTGCCATGGCAATAGTTGGTATTTGACTTCCTAATAAAGATAGAGAAGTAATTGTTAATATTCTTAGGTAATTTAGCTTTTGCTTGATGTTATTTTTCATAAATATTCTGAATTATTTGTAATCACAAGTTTAGCTACTGACTATGTAAGTCTATATTTCAGATGTTTTGATTATTCTTAATACTTTATTTAGATAAAAACATCTTTTTTTTTAAGTAGCGTTATCTTTCTATTTTTTATATTTTAATATAAATAAAAATTTTTACAAGGGAGATTTACTAAGTTAACAAAAATCCTTATTTCCGCCAATAAACCTATCAACTCAAGAACAGGGAAATAAGGAATTTAAGCCAGCTTAAGAATGTAGTAAAAGCTTAAATACTTGTAACAAATATTGATCACGCCTGGTATCAAAGAAAAGTAACAAAGAGACTTCATAATTACGCACTCCTTTTTTAATTGTGCGTAGCGCTATATTATATCATGTCCGGTTAAACAGTGATAAATAAATAACTAGGGAGTCCTCAGGAGTCAGGAGTCAGGAGTCAGGAGGAAAGAGGGAAGAAAGAAGAACAACTGGAGTTGAAGGAGAAAGTTTTTTTATAACTAATTATCCGGACATGATATTACAGTAAACATAATATTAAATAAACCGGACTTTCTCAGACAAATCCGGTTAAAAATCAAAACGTTATTCGAGCAAAATAAATTATCCCTGACTACAAAACTTATCCACACAACGCACAAACATTTCTACTCCCATTCCTAGAGCAGTTTCATCAAAATCAAATCTAGGATGATGGTGCGGATAAGCTAAATTTTTCTCGGCATTTGCCGAACCTAAAAAGAAATAACAACCAGGTACTTCTTGCAGGAAAAATGACATATCCTCACCGCCCATTGTTTGACATTCTGGTACAACACCCGCAGGAGTTTCTACTAATAATTCAGCTACACTTTTAACCAAATCTGCCATTTTTTGATCGTTAATTAACGGGGGATAAAGAGGAATATAATTAAATTCATAACTCGCCCCGTGACTTTCACAAACTCCGGCAATAACCTGCTCAATTCGTTTAGCAAAATAATCTTGATAAGCCAAATTAAAATAACGTACAGTACCACCCATGCGGGCAGTATCAGCAATCACATTAAATGCCCGACCTGCATTTAATTCCCCAACTGTTACAACCGCTGAATCTATAGGATTAATATTCCGAGCTACTATTGTTTGCAAAGCATTAATAATTTGAGCTGCAACTACCACAGAATCTACAGTTTGATGAGGCATTCCTCCATGCCCACCTTTGCCCAAAATTGTGCAATTAAATCTTTCAGTAGCTGCCATTAAAGCACCACTGCGGACTCCTACTGTGCCGAGGGGTAGATTATTCCACAAGTGCAAACCAATGATGGCATCCACATCAGGATTTTTCAATACCCCCGCTTCAATCATTGGTTTAGCGCCTCCAGGTCCTTCTTCGGCAGGTTGGAAAATGATTTTTATGATCCCATCAAAATCTTGGCGATGGGTAGCGAGATAGTAGGCAGTACCTAGAGCGATCGCTGTATGTCCATCATGGCCACAGGCGTGCATCACACCATTATGTATCGATCTATATGGCACATCGTTTAATTCTTGAATTGGCAAAGCATCTAAATCTGCCCTGATAGCTAATACAGGTCCTGGTTTACCACTGTCAATAGTTGCAAGGATACCTGTTTTAGCAACTCCTTTTTGATGTTCGATGCCCCACTCTTGCAATTTTTGGCAAATAAATTCCCCTGTTAAATATTCTTTGAAACCTAGCTCTGGTCTTTTATGGAGATGTCGCCGCCATTCAACTAACAAAGGTTGTAGTTTTCTAATTTCTGGACGCAGTTGAGATTGAGCAACGGAATTTGAGGTCGGAATAGTTGAAACCATATTTTTTATACTGAGTTATTAATTTTTGATTGTGGTTGGTAAGGGTAAAAACTTCTCTAAATCAAGTTAGGCGCGATCGCTCAAACTGTAGCTAATGTTGCTCTAGCTCGTCAAATGAAGGTTAACCTCCGAGGCATTATCC
>NZ_JAAHGK010000657.1:0-4253 GCF_010672505.1 Okeania sp. SIO2B9
TCTCCTACTTCCTCGCTCATTCCCTTGTCTCCTGTCTCCTGTCTCCTGTCTCCTATCTCCTATCTCCTATCTCCTATCTTCTGTCTTCTGTCTCCTGTCTCCTGTCTCCTGTCTCCTACCCCAGCAAAAAGACTTTTTCAGCAAACCCTATTTAGTAATTCGTTTGAGTATATCTAATCCTTCTTCACAACTTGGAGGAGCATCTGTTAACTGTCGATACATTTTCATTATTACTTCTTCAGGAACTTGACGCTGTCGTTGTTGATTTCTTGTTAAGCATAATTCTAATGATTTGTCAAGCCATAAACCAGTTAGATGGGTAAATCCACTTTCCTTTGCCAGGTCAATTACTTGTCGTCGTTGCCGACGTTGGACATTAGTAGCGTCATATATGGCCAGAGATTTCTGGCGTACAGCTTGGTAAAATTGTTGTTGTACTTGCTGCCATACTCGGAGCCAAGGTCCTTGAATTGCTTCATCACCAAATAACTCAGCACGGATAGCATCAGTAGAAATTAATTGACACTGATGATATCTAGTAACTATTTTCCTTGCTAGAGTGGATTTACCACTAGCTGGAAGTCCAATAAGAATAATTAGTTTGCTCATAAACTAGCAATTAGCATTTAGTGGTTAGCGGTATTTACTACCAACTAACCACTAAAACTCAAACACTGACTAGATCACTGTGCCATCTGGGATAACGGCATTCTTCAAGACAACAACAATACCGCTACGAATGATAAATCCTTCATCCTCACGTTGAGCTTCCTCTATACGATCTTTATTAATAATCTGGACATTGCGACCAATGCGGGCATTCTTATCAATGATTGCCCCACGAACAGTAGTTTCAGCACCGATTCCCAATGGAACAATACCCTTTTGTCGCCCAGATTTACGCTCTGCAAAGGGTTCATAGTAATCTGCCCCCATCAGCAGAGAGTCCTCAATTACACAACCAGCTTCAACTCGTGATCGCACTCCTAAGACACAATGGTCAATGCGGCATTGTTTGAGAATACAACCTTCTCCGACAATTGATTCTGTAATTTGACAATCCAAAAGTTTACTTGGTGGTAAGTAACGAGAACGAGTATAGATAGGAGCTTTTTCATCATAAAAGCTAAAAGGTGGTTGAGGTTGTTGGGTCAAAGCCAAATTAGCTTCATAGAATGACCTAATAGTCCCGATATCTTCCCAATAACCTTCAAATGGGTAAGCTTGAACATTATAATCTTTAGCCGAATTAGGTAGAATTTGCTTACCAAAATCTGGAGCTTCGGATTCTTCCAATAGTTTGACCATGACATCTTTATTAAAGACATAAATCCCCATAGAAGCAATGTATGGTTGTTCTTTAGCGACTTCTGGACTAACTCCTAAAACAGTGGTATCCACTGCCATAATTTTTAGATCGTCCCCTTTAGGTTTTTCGCTAAATTCAATAATCCGACCAGAGTCATCAATTTTCATTAAACCAAAATCAGATGCTCGTGCTTCATCAATGGGCAAGACAGAAAGGGTAATATCTGCCTTTGTTTCAATATGACGTTGGACAAACTCCCGATAGTCCATGCGGTAGAGATGGTCTCCGGAGAGAATTAGGTAATAGTCAATATCCCACTCTTTAAATAACCAGATATATTTGCGGACAGCATCGGCGGTTCCTTGGAACCACTCTGGATTATCTTTAGTTTGTTGAGCTGCGAGAACTTCTACAAAACCTTCACTGAAGCCTGGGAAGTTGTAGGCGCGAGTAATATGACGGTTTAGAGAAGCTGAGTTGAATTGGGTCAGAACATAGATTTTCTCGATGTCTGAGTTGATGCAGTTACTGATAGGAATATCTATCAACCGATATTTCCCGGCTAGGGGTACTGCTGGTTTGGCCCGCAGTTTTGTTAATGGATAGAGGCGGGTACCTGCGCCACCGCCTAGAATTATACTTAGTACGTTTTTCACGGTTGAACCTCACTGCCAACAACATTGTCATTCTAAGTGTCCAATGGTTAGGGATCGTTGGCAAGGGGGTAGATTTTATGAAGTCAGAAGTCAGAAGTTAGAAGTTAGAAGTTAGAAGTAATCCCTGAGTGAGTTTGAGCATTTATAAATGTTCGCGCCCTATTTTTGTGGTGTTATATGTAGATATGGTTAGGTTAAATTTTGGTTATGGGTGGGCGATCGCTAATTATCTTTTCCCTTGTAGGTTTAATTAGGTAAAAGGAAGAAAACAACAAATATTTGGTAGTATAGTCAAGGGTTATTACTGAGAAGGAGCTGATTGCTAGTATCAATATCTATGGCAATTTCCGGCAAGAACTGAAAAAAAAGGGGATTTTTTTGACTTAGCCACAAAAAATATTTGAAAATGTGGTTGGAGGTGATTTGATTGTACGCCAAAAAACTTGAATTAAAACTCAGTAACCAGGAGCGCTCATTTATGGCGAAATGTGCTGGTTATGCTCGTTTTGTTTACAACTATGGCCTCAGTATGGTTAATGGAACTTCTGCCATGACCAAAGTTAACAAACGTGGTCAGGAAGTTAGCTTGAGTTACGCATTACGTATTTTAGAAGCTAAAAAAGTCTTTACTAACTATGTAAAAAAGCAGCCAGAATATGCCTGGATCAACAATTATTCGTCTCGCATTTATCAAAGTGCTTTTCAACATCTAGGTGAAGCATTTAAACGGTATAAAGAAGGAACCAGTAAGTATCCTAAGTTGAAAAGGAAAAAAGACAGACAATCTTTTACTGTTTATGACGGTAATGGAAAAGTTACAATTAACCCTGGTAAAAAAATTAAAATACCAACACTAGGGACTTTTCGATTATGGGAATCAATACCTTACACCACAGCAAGTCAGACTTTTACTATTAGTAGAACAGGGGAAAAATGGTTTGTTAGTTTTAGTATTGAAGCTGAGAAGTTGCCAGTTCATCCCCTATTAGATAAGCGACAATACGAAACTTTTGGTATAGATGTTGGAGTCAAACAATTTGCAAGTATAGCAAACCAAAAAAAGAGAGAAAATGAAGTTGTAAGTCTCCCAGACTCTATTAAACTAGAGCAATTAAACCTGGCTAAGTTTCAATGGCGCAATCGCAATAAACAAGTAGGAGGTAAAGGTAAACCACCTTCAAAAAATGCGATTAAATATTACAAAAAACTCGCGAAGTACCATTGTCGTATTGCTAACGTGCGTAGAGATTTCATAGAGAAAACTACTACAAAATTAGTGACTCAAGTCAAGCACGTCTGCTTAGAGAGTTTAAATGTGAAAGGAATGATGCAAAATGGTAAATTAGCAGCATCAATAGCTAGGCAAGGATTTTATCAGTTTCGGCAACGATTGACAACCAAAATCGTAAGCTCCGGTGGGACAGTAGTGCTAGCTGACCAGTGGTTTCCATCTTCTAAAACTTGTCATAGTTGTGGTCATATTCATCAAGAATTAAAGCTAAAAGACCGCACCTTTGATTGCCCTAACTTTGGAATGATAATAGACCGGGACTTGAATGCAGCACTGGTGTTATCTCAGTATGGGGAAATTAATCAAAAAAATAGGGTAGGCTGTACCCGAATTTACGCTTGTGAACTGGAAGAGGGCGGCCTCCCAGGTTGAAGCAAGAAGCAAACATCTTGACTGGCATTACTCAGGTTTTACCAAGTTTTGCCGGAATTGTATAGGTATTGTACAGCAGCTAAGTTTATATTTCTTCAAGTCATCAAATGAGGCCCCGAATCTGAAAATTGTTTGGGCAGATCAAGGTTATAGAATAAAACTAGAGAAGCCAGTGGCAATGAGCAAGTGGATGGAAATTAACTATTCAGAACTGAAAAAGGATTTAAAGTTTTGCCCAGACGTTGGGTGGTATAAAGGACTTTTGCTTGGTTAGGCTGTAATCCTAGACTTTCTCAAGATGATGAAGAATATCCTCACTAGCGAAACAGTGTAGTTGAAATTTTATAGTAGGTAAATAAAGTATAAAATCAACTGTTTTTAGGAATATTTTAGAAGGTGAAAAACTGGAAGCGAGCAAACTAGATACTTTAGCGATCGCCTATAGCAATCCTAAATTAGGTTGTAATATTTGATTGATAGTGGCGGTTTTGTTTCCAAACCCAATCTTTAATCTTAGGTGTGAATATCAAACCTCTACAGTTTTTTCTCACAAATCATTTGGGATTAGTAGTCCAAAAACATTTTGTATGTCAATACAAAAACTGATAGCTGATAACTTATAGTT
>NZ_JAAHGK010000658.1:0-4243 GCF_010672505.1 Okeania sp. SIO2B9
TCTAAAAACCAAGTAAAAATCCATCCGTATCCTTTTGTTTTGTAAACAAAGGCAAAAAAGCCAGCTTGAGTATAGTCTCCTAACCATTTGTCTAGCGGGACTCGGCAGAGGCTAGTTGCGTCAGCCCAAACCCCTCCATATTTTGAGAGTAATTCAAGTCTGACTAAGTTAGATTGTTTAGTTTTAGGAAGTTGGCATAATTTTTCTTCCGGTAAAGAAAGAGTTATATAGTCTTTGATATTGTTTTCATCTAAAAAAATAACTTCCCAGTCAGGGTTATACTTTTTCCAAGATTCATAGCACTTTCTCACAACCAATGGTGCTTGTGAAAACCCCTGATACCATAAAAACCAGATTTTTTTCGGTATAGTCACTTCTTTATCTCCAATCAGGCTAGTTTATGCAAGTAATCACCATCACTTGCAAATAAAATTACTTGATTTTCAGTAAGTTCAATACTTGTGCTTGACTAGACTATAAAAGCATTAGTATCTCAATACTACAAATAAAATAGTAAAATAGCAAGGGTTTATTCATAACTTCACTGAATCTTTAAAAAACACGCATAAATCCTGCTCAACTTTACATAATTTTCATAAAAAATCTCTTGAGTAGCATAAATATTTCCTCAAGGTCAACTATTTATGTGTAACTTTACTGAATCTTTAAAATCAAGAAAAAAATTCCAAGTTGGTGAGAAATATTTTTTATTACCCAAGTAAAATATAGCATCGATCATGCACGCGTGTGTAAAGTTATCTTTTTCTTTACCTTCTGGAACTGTGTCTCTAAAGCCCAGAATTTTATACCTCACCAGTATGGGAATTTGTATATCATCGATCGCCTTTTTGAGAAATAGGCCATTAAATTAGAGATAACTGCTTAGTTATTTTTGCCTATTGACTTTATTTGCTAAATTTAAGTTAACTTGACAATTATAGTTTTTTCATAGATATTTGAGACAAAAGCATTATGCATTCACCAATGCCAAAAATAGAGAAGGAAATGGGGAGATGGGGAGATGGGGAGATGAGAGTATTTTTCTACCTGCTTGATGCGCTACCAGGTTTGCTATTGGGCGACGCGGGGTCTCATCAGCTTTTTCCCCATTCTCGTTCCTGAATTTCCACAACTTCCTCAGGCTGAGGACGGAAGCCAAAAGCACATACCGCGTCCAAAGATACGCTCAGGGGTTCTATAAAGACAGTACAGATAAAATCAATCTTGCCTATTCAGCATTTGTCAAATTATATGAACACGTGGATTTATTTTGGTCACTAGAGTTGGCCAACATACTGACCAATCCCACACTTTGCGCTCTGCACTACCCTTTAATTTATCTATATCTTCTATATCTTCTATATCTATAATAGTATATAAATAGAAATTAAGAACTCAAAATTGATGATATTAAATTTAGATCAATCTGGAATTTTAGCCTTTGTTAGTTCAAGCTTGGATAGTGAAATAAACAGTTACTGGAATTACCAATAACACAGGTTGTACGCTCCTCAAAGAGAAATTGCTGACCTTTGAGAGTTGCTTGAGTAATAGTAAAAATAATTTTTGCTGACATCTTTAATTTATCTATATCTATAAAATAGAAATTAAGAACTAAAAATTGATGATATTTTATTGATTTATAAAAATTTAGATCAATCTGGAATTTTAGCCTCTGTTAGTTCAAGCTTGGATAGTGAGATAAGCAGTAATTTTTACAGTTTACTTTCTAAAAATTAAATGGATGTACCGACTAAGAGTACTACTGCTACAAAACTGCTGATATTTGATTTATAACTAATTATCCAAACTTGATATTAACCCTCCAATAAAAATGTAGAATAAAATATAGATAATTCTAAGATGGAACTATGAATCTAACACTTGAAGAAGTAAAAACCATTGATGAAAAGCTTTCAAGACGTCATATAGACCTCGATTCAGGTGGTTACTTTATTATTTTTCTTGATCGAGAAGCAGGTTTAATATGTGCAAAACACTTTACTAATATTATTGACAACCGTGGTTTGGCTATAGATCCAGAAACAGGAAAACCGATTCCAGCAAAAGGCAAAGTAGAACATACTCACACGAGAATATTTACTGCGAGAACTGCAAAAGAAATATGTGTAAAAATATTGGAAGAAACCCCCCCCTGTACAGTCACAATGTTAGATCATGCTGCTTATTTGGGGCGGGAATTTGTGCGTGCAGAAATGGCTTTATTAACTGGTAAGGAATATATTCAGGATTAATTGAATTAAGGATAACGATCAGAAATTAGACTTTTACTATTCTCCTTAATTTCTATCAAGAAAAACCTTGATACCAGAAATAAGTAACCATTGGTACAATTGTAGCTACAACTAGCAATACAACCACTAAGATAGTTGCACTTTGATCGTCAGTTTCTTCTGCTGATTTAAAAGTAGCTAATACTTGTGCTGCAAGCTCATCTTTAACTTCCGGAGGGCCTGGGTCGGGTTCTCCAGATAATACAGCACTCAGGCGATCGCTAGCTGCTAAAAAAGCTTCATTGTATTTGTTGCCATCTCTAATAGGTACTTGAATAGTTTCATCAACTACACTCTGAGTAATGTCATTAGACATAAGTTCTTTAACTGCATCACCAACCCGAATAGCATCATTATTGGTGAGAGTATCTAATACTATTAAAGTTTGATTGACTTTTGTTTCTGGGGTAGGAAACCATTTGTCAAATAGCTTTTCCGTAAAACTATCCACGGTCTCACCATAGTCTAGGCGACGGATAGTAACAAATCTAACTTCATTACCAGTAGTATTGGCCAAACTTTCTAAGGTATTGTTCAGTTTACTTTCTGTTATCCGACTGAAAACTTCAGCATCATCAACAATAAATGTACGAGCGCCTGCCACTAAACTTGGCATTTGATAAACTCCAGTTGCGGATGCAGAAGATATTGGCAAGATAGTAGCCATAATAATTAATAGTAGAGATACTATTAAAGTTTGGAGATTTTGAAAATTGAAGGTTTTATTGAATAGTTGTACCATCAGATACTTTCCAGTTTTTGGTAAAAGTGAATTTTTTTGAGAGTTACAGTTTTTTCCCACAGTCTATGACAGGGGCAAAACTTTACTAGACTTTACTTACTTTATCATTTTATTTATAGACAGCAAAAAACTAAACAGAACCCACCCAATGTTACTTAAATGATCTTTTAGAGGCTAATATTTATCTAGTTGGTTTTCTCTTAGTCTTTAATCTTGGACTTTTTTTTTGAATTTTTGACCTCTGCTGAACTACTTCCGGTGGCGGACTATAATCTCCATTAGAGAAATATTTTCGCTCCACTAGAACTTCCGGTTCTACTTCAATGCACAGACGAGCACCTCCTGCTTGACTTTTATTCGGTTGATGGGGTTGATAAATAATTTGGCAAGGTCCGTTAATTTTCAGGGCATGGCAATAATCCTTTTTATCTCCCACTTTAACGGCAACTACTGGGTGAGAAGTTTTATTGTCTCGGTTATATATAGTCAATAGTTTTTCGTAGAACATGAACAATAGTCTTGGCTTTACGTCGAATTGATGTCTCCAGGGTGTTTTAACCCCTGGAGACATCAATTACACAGTGGCAGGTTTTGTCTGCAACCATACACCACCAACTTGATCCTGATTCAGCACCACCAACTTTGGCTGAAGTTGTGAATTGGATTGCTCAATTGGGCGGATTTTTAGGTCGAAAAGGTGATGGTTCTCCTGGTGTTAAAGTTCTCTGGGGTGGACTCTCGCCATTGCATGATCTTGTTAAGGGCTGGGTTGTTTGTCAGTCTCTTGTGGTTAATTCAACGTGAGTTCAAAAGAATTTTCATCGCCGAACTTCAGACTCAGCCAACTTTCAGCTTGCTCCCTTAACATGACCTCAACATCTAATTATCAACAAGCAGAAGTTAATGACAATTGTCGGAGAGTCAGTTTGGCGATCGCTCTGACAAAATAGCTGATTTTCAGTCAGCTTTGTAGTTGATGTTACCTCAAAATCTAATTATCAACAAGCAGAGCTTAATGGCGATTTTTGGAGAGTCAGTTTGGCGACCCCTACTCCATACATAAATGCTTTTTTTTGTCAAACCTGATGTTAAGAAAGATGTGAGTAATGGATAGCTTTAAAAAGGGAGGCGCATACCCACAATTTTTCGGTAAAGAAACTTGAGAGTTTGTATTGGTTAAAGATAAACCAAATAATAACTAATCACC
>NZ_JAAHGK010000659.1:0-4237 GCF_010672505.1 Okeania sp. SIO2B9
TGGGAAATATTTTTCCTACTGTTTCCTGTTCCCAGATCCGGTGTTTCCTGCTTTTTTTAGAAAAAGCTTCCTCCATTAGGAAACTCATTGATTGGCGGATCTCCTGCAACAATTGGATCGCCTACAGTAACTCCTAATCTGACTGGAGCAAGACTAATAAAACCATCAGGGACACTTGCATTTAAGGAAAAGCCTCCAATAGGAATAGTAGGTAGCTCTGTATAAGTCAGGCGCAACAGATATTGAAATTCTGGTGCTAAAGTTAACTCCGCAGGAACACTTATGGGAGTATTGGTTCCTGGTGAAAGAATTGTTACATCTGATGGAACTCCCGGTCCAATTCTAGCATTAACACCACCACCACTATTATCGTTAGCTGCAATTAGAATAGCTTGTTCGTTAACCTCAAGCACAGGACTATTTGGAGGCAGTTGATAAACTTCTAATAAGGGATCGAAACCATTATTTATACCGATCAGATCGATTGTTAATGGAGTGCCTGGTGTAGCATTTAAGAGAAAATCCTCTTTAGAAACGAAACTCATGTCTTCACGATTTGTCACAACTTCATCACTTCCATCTATCTGTCCATCAAAACGGATAGTTTGTGGTTGTGGGTTAGGGTTTGGTGGTATTGGTTGGGGATTAGGTGGTATTGGTTGAGGGTTAGGGGGTGGTACAGGATTAATGTTTGCACTTGCTGGAAATAGGCTTAAATCATAGTTACTGGTAATACCAGGAGCAGTCTGAAAAACATTGATAAAATATTCGCCGGGGGTAAAGAAAGGTGCCTGAAATGCCTCATTTGATGAGTCCAGGTTGTTACCACTGGCAATTAAGTTACCATTGCTATCTAATACTTCTACATCAAGATTGCCAGTAATATTTTGCAAGGCAACTCCTGAAGTTATGGGTTGATCAACTGTAACGCGATAGTAATCTACTGTGTCAAAATCATTAATTGTAGCCGAGCGAGTTATGGGTATTTCGGGAACTATACGACCTAAAGGAGTTGCTGTGTTTATACTGTCATTACTATTATCAGTAAAACCAGGAGGGTTGATGGGAGGGTTGACTGGCGGATTGATTGGTGGGTTGGTGGGAGGATTTACTGGTGGATTGATTGGTGGGTTGTTGGAACTAATAGAGGCTAAATCAAGTTGATAATTTGTGCCTCCTAGAGGAAAATCATTAAGTGGTTGAAATACTAATACTTGATAGTTACCAGGATTGAGAGGAATTGTAAAATTTTCTGGGGTAGAAAGTGGCTGACTTCCTGCTCCACCAGGAATAGGATTTCCATTACTATCATTTACTATGATATCAGCACTGGTGATAATATCGAACAAGTTAACTTCTAATAATTGAGGTTCATTGATAGTAATATCATAAGAGTCAAAGCTATCTATTGCTCCTACAGTGCCGAATCGTGAAACGGTAAATCCTGGTACAAGATTAATTTGATTAGAATCAATTTGAAGTGCTGAAATTTCTGCCATTGTTGATGTTTTTTTTACATTATGTTGATGAATTCTCAAGTTTTTTAGGCATTTGCAAATTCTTTTAAACTTAAGAAGCTACTATTATTATAAGACTTTTTTCTTGTTAAAAAGGTTTCAACTCTGTGGAAAAATCTTAGTATTTTAAGACAAAAACATAGACTCGATCGCCTTACTGACAAAGTGAATCAAATTTAAGCTTTTCTCTATGTAATTTCACTGATTTATCGGATGGATTCGGTTGTCGGAGAAAAATACAAAATGAATCAAAATATCTATGAATTTGTAGCTAAATATTATAGCAGTACTTTCTTTAGTTAGGACAATAAATTTGAGTAAAAAGGGAGTAGGAAATAGAGGAATGTCCTCACCTATTTGTGCAGTGCTATAATATTCAAATTATTAATAAATAGAAAAACCAGTATTTCTGGCTTTTTCTCTCAAGAAATTAAGGTAGAAAAAATTACAGCATTTTTTCCACTACTTCTGTTGCTAAACCAAAGGATAAAGTCATACCTGCTCCACTCAAGGCGTTAATAATTGTGACTCCCGTTTCTGGTTGAGTGATAAATTCAGTTTTGCCTGGAAGTTTGGCATAAACTCCATGCCAAGTTTCGGTAATTTCTAACTCAGGAACCTGAGCAAATTTTTTCAAGTAATCTAATATATATTGATTGATTTGTACTCGGTCGAAAGGTTCTGGGTTCAAACCATATTCATGGGAATCACCAATAATTAATTCACCTGCTGCATTTTGTGACATCATCACATGAATTCCCCACTCAGGAAAATGGGGAGTTTCTGTTTCAATTCTGGTTTTGAGTGCTGCTAAAGATGGGCAATGGGCAAAGGAAGCGTAATGAGTTAAGGTTAAACCGCCACATAATGCCACATCAGCACGCCAGTTTTCAGGTTGAGGAACTGTTCGCATCATTTGTAATTTTACTTTTGTTATCCCACTGTTGGCAAAAGTATCAGGATATAAAGTTTCAAAGTCAACCCCGCTACAAACAAAAATACGGTCTGCTTGCCATTTTTCTCCACTTGCTATCAGATAAGGATGGGAAATTTCTGTGACAACTGTGCCGAATTTGAACTCAACATTGTATTCTGCTGATAAAAAACCAGGTATTTTTTTGATTGCTTCTCTGGGGTCAACTATTACTTCTGTTGCGCTCCACAATGCTCCTAATAAACCATCAGTAATTACAGCAGGAGTTTTTTCTGCTACTTGCTCGGGTGTGAGCAAAGCTAATGTCTCTTGCTTTTGTTGAGTTGTAGTTTCTATGAATTCCTTGATTACTTGTAGTTCATCTTCTCGGTAGGCAAGATGTAGGGAACCGCATCGGTCTAAATGAAAACCTGCTTTTGCTCCAACTTCTAACCAAATTTCTCTTGATTTGAGAGCGCGATCTCGTAATTCTCCATATGGCTGTCCAATTGGCCAAATCATACCAAAGTTACGAATAGATGCTCCCACTGCATAAGGGTTTCTTTAAAAGACTACTACCTTGAGACCAAGTTTGGCAACTGCTAAAGCGTGAGCTAAACCAACGATACCTGCACCGACAACGATAACATCTGCTTGATGAATTTGAGTCATGTTTTATTTCCCACTTATTCTAATAAATGTACAATTTTGTCTTTTAACTCTAAGAGCGAATTGAGTAATCCATCATTGCGGTATTGTGCTAATTGTTCTTTTGTCTGAGTACCATTTGTTACACCAAAAGTATATAAACAATTAGCATTAATCCCTGCTTCTAAGTCAGAAGGAGTATCCCCAATTTTAATGACAGTTTGTGAGTCTTTTATCCCTAGTTTATACATGGCTTTTTGAATCATGTAAGGTGTCGGGCGACCTTCATTATTATAAATTTCTGTGGGAGTAATAGAGGCTTGAATAATTGATTTTTTGTCTCCAATATAATCACTATTTAACTTTTTGTCCCATTCTAAACGGTGTAAAATAATGTTAGTTACTTCTCGATAAAATCCAGTTGTTAAAGCAATTTTTATATTTTGCGATCGCAACCAAGTAAAAATTTCTAAGCACCCCTTTGTTGGTTCGAGCAACTGAGTTTTATAGTGATTTTCCAGAATTTCTTTGAATTTAGTAAAAGAAGTTTCAACTTTAGCAGGATAATCAGGATGTTCTTGACCTATTTGTGCTTGCCAAAGTGTTTCAAACACTAATTTTTTCGACCATCCCATCATTGAATTTACACGGTCTACTTCTGCCTCAAGTCCTGTACTTGCAGCAGCTTCTAAAAAACAATTCTGGACTTCATTTTGGTCTTTGACAGTGGTACCTGCCATATCAAAGACTACTAATTTAACTTTTGACATAAGTAAATTTTTGGGAATTAATATAAACACTATAATAGACATTTACAGGGAAAATAGAACAGGGAAAAGGGGGAAATAATTGATGATATATCATCATAATTGATTTGATTTTTTATTTTTGAAGATATCTAATATAAATTTCCAGAAATTACATAAGCCTTTTTTTTAATCGTTGTTTTATAGAGATGTCTTCAGAAAAGTCTCTTGATTAATTTTTCATTTAAAGTTATAGCAGATGATATCTAAAAATAAGTAAGCATTCAGCTATAAGCTGTCAGCTATAAGCTTTTATGAGGGGATCTTAATATATAGACTTTAAAGGCCTTTTATATTAAAATTTAATTCTTATTCAATTAGTAAAGCTTTTATCTATAACTAAAAAGAAGCAA
>NZ_JAAHGK010000066.1:0-11524 GCF_010672505.1 Okeania sp. SIO2B9
CAGCTGGCGTGGAAGTCATGTTACTCTCTAAAACAAACAAATTTTGTACCTCACGCTTCTTGGGAGTTGCTGTAGCAATCATTAGTTTTGTAGAAAATATCTACAGCATTAATAAATAGTAGGAATAGTTTTAGAGCTTTTATCTAAAATAAATTTTTATATTAGCGTTGTGATTTTTATATTTATACTTTGTTGTCAAGTATAATTGCTATTCATCATTAATATGAAAGTAAGCATTTCCTGCTAAATGCTTACATATCAAAAACGTTATAATATTCTACACTTAAAACTTACAATAACTATAACCATCAAAATTTTGCTAAATGTTAAATTATTTAACTCTAGAATACTAAAATATTAAAAATGTCAGCAATTTACCCTACATCAACTCTACCATTTATCGGTTCGGAAATTGAACCAGACTATACCACTGCCAAAGTAGCAATTTTACCAATTCCTTATGAAGCAACTACCACTTATAGAAGGGGTTGTGTTAACGGTCCATCAGCAATATTAGATGCGTCTCAACAGTTAGAATGTTATGACGAAGAATTAGACCGAGAAACTGGTTTAGAAGTTGGTATCTATACCCATGAATCTATAGCAGATACTGGTAATGGAAAAAAAATATTACCATTAGATATGCTAAAAGTCACTCAAGAAACAGTAGAAAAATTAGTGAATGATGGAAAATTTGTCATTGCTATCGGTGGAGAGCATAGCATTACAAATGGAATTGTTAAAGCTTATAAAAAAATATATTTGGATGAAAAATTTACAGTAATTCAAATAGATGCTCATGGCGATTTACGTGATGAATATGAAGGTTCAATATATAACCACGCCTGTGTAATGCGACGGATAATTGAAATGGAATTGCCAACAATACAAATCGGTATTCGGGCGATTTGCAAAGAAGAAGCAGATTTAATCAAGGAGAAAAATCTCACAGTTTTTCGTGCAAGGGAAATAGTTATTCAGCCAGATTGGATAGAAAGAGCGATCGCTAGTATTCGGACTCAACAAGTTTTTTTAACAATAGATTTAGATGGAATTGACCCAACATTAATTCCTGGAGTTGGTACCCCAGAACCTGGTGGACTAAATTGGTATTCTTTAACTGCATTTTTGCGGAAATTATTTGAATTACACGAAGTAATAGGTTGTGACATTATGGAGTTAGCTCCAATAGTTGATTCTGTAGTATCTGAGTTTACAGCAGCTAAATTAGTCTATAAACTTATTGGATATCAGGCATTAGCTCAAGGCTGGTAAAAATATGGGATATGATAGAAAAATATTTGTTCTAAGTAATGCAATTGTTTATAAGTAATAGAGAGATGAGTTTGACTGAAATGACAGGAACAGAAATTGATAATTATGCTCCAGATTTTGAATTGCCAGGAGTAGATGGTGAGGTTCATCATTTAGCAAGATATTTAGAAAATTTTAAAGTAGTTTGTGTGATATTTTTGAGTAATCAATGCCCAGAAGTAGATTTATACATTGAACGGATTAAGCAACTGCAAAAAGATTTTCAAAACCAAGGAGTAATCATAATTGGAATGAATGCTAATGATGCGACGATTTCTCCCAATCCCAAAGATAGTTTTGAAAAAATGAAAGAATTTGCAGCTAATAATCAACTAAATTTTCCCTATATTCGGGATGTAACTCAAGACGTAGCAGAAAGCTTTGGGGTTGACAAAACACCCGAGGCTTTTTTATTGGATCGGGAAGGTAAGTTACGATATCGTGGCCGAATAGACGATAATGTTAATCAGCCAGAAGCAGTAAAAGTTGCTTATCTACATCAGGCAATTGCCCAACTTCTTCAAGATGAAGAAGTAACCCCATCTCATACAGAAGTCGTTGGTTGCTCAATTAAATGGCGTCGTAAATTATAACTCAACAGTAGTAATACTGGGGTGATTGAAGAAGGAAGAAGGAAAAAGTTGACGGGGACAGTCTTTGACAGGCCACTTCCTGTCTACAAAACCCAACTAATTGTAAAGACCGTGTAGACAGCGGGGTATTAAACCCAAAACAAAAAGATAAAAAATTAACCGTCACTTCTTTAAACCGTTTCATGCCCTTTTATAAAAGTGATAAACAACTGAATAAATAGTAATTTCCAACTTTTGATAATTTAACTCTCATGCCAATATTATGTGAGTCTGCACAGAATGATGAAATTTATTAACTTATCTGTCTTTTTCTCAAGTCAACTCTGATGAAAATATTATTCTATGTAACTTCTGATAAATTTAGTATCAAGAATAAAATAGTGGAAAAAAGCAGAACAACTGGTATCGTATTGTGGAAGCAACTTTAGTTGAGAAAAGACTCAAAGTATGGGGACAGTCGATCGACGGGTTTTGCTGAAATTGAGTGGCGAATCCTTGATGGGAAGTCTTGGCTATGGCATAGATCCGGCAGTAGTCCAAGGAATTGCTCAAGAAGTGGCCGAAGTAGTGGCCACAGGAATTCAAATGGCAATTGTTGTTGGGGGCGGTAATATTTTTAGAGGTGTAAAAGCAGCCTCGAAAGGAATGGACCGAGCAACAGCAGATTATGTGGGCATGATTGCCACTGTGATGAATGCTATTACCTTACAAGATGCCCTCGAACAAGCAGGAGTGCCGACAAGAGTCCAAACGGCGATCGCTATGCAAGAAGTAGCCGAACCTTACATTCGTCGTCGAGCCATTCGCCATCTGGAAAAAGGCCGAGTGGTAGTTTTTGGCGCAGGTTCTGGTAATCCATTTTTTACCACTGATACTACTGCAGCTCTCAGAGCAGCAGAAATTGACGCAGAAGTAATTTATAAAGCCACTAAAGTCGATGGGGTCTATGATTCCGATCCAGAAAAGAATCCACAGGCCAAACGATACGAGTCCCTAACTTATGGGGAAGTATTAAGACAAGACTTACGGGTAATGGACAGTACAGCGATCGCTCTTTGTAAAGAAAATAATATCCCGATTATTGTATTTAATCTTTCGGTTACGGGTAATATCCGTAAGGCCGTTATGGGAGAAAAAATTGGAACTATTGTCAGAGGTTTTGATGAATGAATATAGAAGAAGCTGAAAAGAAAATGAAAAAAGCAGTTGAAGCTACTCAAAGTTCCTTCAACACGATTAGAACTGGAAGAGCTAATGCTTCTCTTTTAGACAGAGTAATAGTTGAATATTATGGAGTTCCAACTCCACTCAAATCTATGGCAAATATTGGCATCCCAGATGCTAGTACCATTACTATTCAACCTTTTGATAAAAGTAGTCTGGGCTTAATTGAAAAAGCAATTAATATGTCAGACGTTGGTTTAACTCCCAACAATGACGGATCTATTGTACGGCTAAATATTCCCCCACTCACAAGTGAACGTCGTCAGGAAATGGTCAAGTTAGCAGCTAAACTTGCTGAAGAAGGGAAAGTTTCTGTCCGTAATATTCGTCGTGATGCTGTAGATTCAGTTCGTAAACAAGAAAAAAATAGCGATATTTCTAAAGATGAATCACGAGATTTACAAGACAAAATTCAAAAGAAGACAGATAAATACATAGCCAAAATAGATGAGTTATTAGCTGCTAAAGAGAAGGATATTACAACGGTTTAAAAAAATCTTGAAAATCACAGATAAACAAAAGTAAAAAGTAAAAAATCAAGAGTTAAAAAACCTATATCAAGATATGTAAAATCAAGTATCTTAGAAAATCATAGGTAAAATGGGAACTCTGTGATTTTTGCAGGGGGGAGGTTCTATAGATGGTTTAAGCAAGTAAATAACTTTTCTATAGAAACTACCCCTGCTCAATAAGTATTTTCCCATCCTCAAAAATCATAAAAAACCTCAATATTGAAGAATTGAAGAAATGTTTGATTGTATAATCGTAGGAGCAGGCCCAGCAGGAGGTACAGCAGCTTATCATTTGGCTAAAAAAGGACGTTCTGTTTTAGTCATAGAAAAAGAATCTTTACCTAGAAAAAAAGCTTGTGGTGGTGGGGTATCTCCAGCCATCGCTGAGTGGTTTGACTTTGATTTCACTCCAGCAATTTCTCTCAAGGTCAAGAAAATTCGCTATACATGGAAATTAGAAGATCCCGTAGAAGCAGATTTACCTTCTGCAATGTGGATGGTAAAACGGGATATTTTCGATCATTTCCTGATCCAAAAAGCTCAAGCAGAAGGTGCAGAACTAAGAGAAAAAACAGAAGTTACAGGTATTGAATTTAAAAGCGATCATTGGGAAGTTAAAACAAACGGAGAACCTGTTACAGGTCGTTATTTAATTGCCGCTGATGGAGCAAAAGGCCCAATGGCTAAATGGTTGGGTTTCAAAGAATCAAAAAAACGACAAAGTTTGGTTTTTGAAGCAGCATTAAAAGACCAAAATCAACAAGTTAATTTTGAATTTGGCTCAGTTAAAAACGGCAATATCTGGAGTTTCCCGAAAGCAGATTCTTGCTCAATTAATATTGCTACTTTTAGAGGTGGGGAACCCAAAAATTTATCCAAAGATTTGATGGAATATGCACAAAAAATTGGTTTAAGTGCAAATCAAAATGAATTATTAGAACATCCTATTTCTCTATGGGATGGAGATAAAAATCTCCACACAGAAAATGCAGTATTAGCAGGAGAAGCAGCAAGTATATTAGACCCCTTATCTGCCGAAGGAATTCGCCCCTCAATTTTCAGTGGTGTCAAAGCTGCTGAAGCTATAGATAAAGCTTTGGGAGACGATGGAGATGCTCTCAAGCAATACACTCAGGTAATAAATGAAGAATGGGGTGCAGATATGGTTTGGGCAGGTCGTCTAGCAGGAGCATTTTATAGATTTCCCAAAGTAGCTTATAAAATGGGAGTTAAATTACCTGCAGCTACCGAAGTAATGAGTAAAATTCTTTGTGGAGAATTGCGTTATGCAGATATTGCTAACAAGGCCATTAAAAAACTCAGTGGCAGTTTTTTACCAGGAAGAGGTTAATTAAAGTAAGTTATGCTTAAATTTCTCAATTTATAGCGCTGTGCGCAGGCAACAGGCAACAGGCAACAGGCAACAGGGGGAATAAAAGACCGATAATACAAGACTTTTAGCTATTGGACACCTCTTGTAATTTGTAAATATGCCAGCGCACATTGCTATATACAGCAATAAATTTTGGTGATCAAAATCACAGATTAAAGTTATGCTTTTACTGGCATAACTTTACTGTTTTGTTTAACTGGAAATTCTGAATTTAACGGCTGAGATTTTTGACTTTTATTTAGGCAGATAAGCAAATAAGATGTAACTGTTTAGCTGATAGTAATTCTTATAAAGATTGAGCTTAGGGTAAAAGCAAAAACCTTTAAAGGGACGTTTGATCGAACGTCCCTACTGTGTTTAATATAAACGAAAATTTCTGTAAGTTTTGATAAGTTAAGTATTAAGTATTAAGTAAGTAAAAACTAATAAATAATAACTGAACTAAGAGCTGATCTATATAGTAAATATTAAGAGGCTGAATTCCTTATAGTTTCTATACTTATGGAACGTCTTTATGAAATTCAAGAAGGTTGTACTTTTACTTATCAATATCAGATAACTCTGTCAAACAAAAAAAACATAAATACCTAAAATGCCAACCTTAATAAAGAAGGAAGTAAAGAACCAATAGCGTGTACAAATTGATTAGGCTTTTTTGGTTCAGGAGGATTTAAACGTAGGTCAATAACTTCAACCAAATATTGTGATAATTCTTCACCCTCTTTACTACCTTTAGAAATAAAAATTTCGCGAGATTTTTCAGCATCTGCAAGTGCAGCATCAAGATTTCCCAAGTCTGCAAGAGCCATACTTCTAGCAAAATAAGCAGCAGCTAAATCAGACTTTAAATTAATAGCTTGATTATAATATCTAACAGCATCTTTATAATGTCCGGCCTTTGCTTCTGCAATTCCTAACCGATAAAAATCTTCAGCTTCACCAACATTAGATGGCATTCCCACAGCACCCAACAAAAAAGCATTTTTGAGGTCAACATCAGTTAAATTAGCACCAGTTAAATAAGCACTTCTCAAATCGGTGCCAGCCAAATTTGCCCCAGTCAAATTTGCCCCAGTTAAATTAGCACCAAATAAACTTGTACCAGCCAAGTTAGCACCACTTAAATCTGCCCCAGTCAAATTAGCACGACTGAGATTAGCTCCACTCAAGTTAGCCCCTTTGAGATTAGCTCCTTGAAGATTTGCTAATACCAGGCCAGCACCACTTAATTCACAATTTGGACATTGTTTACTAGATAATAACTTTTGTGTATGTTGGATATTTTCAGCAATCACTGGAACAAGAGGGCAAACCGTACTTAAAACTAAAATAGCAGAAAAGATTTTGAGTCTCATCTTCAAATCTTCCAAACTAAAGATTATATTTTGCTGCTATGTTAGCACTCAATTAGTACATCTAGTACCGCCTCACGGAACTGAAAAGCAAGAGTATAATTCTGAAGTCTCCATAACAAAATGACATTATAAGAGTTTTCATCTAAATTATGTATATACCGTTTCTCAAAAAGCGTGAGATACAGTTGTTTTTCTTTTTTCTATCCCCTGTTTCTCGAATTACTACTCCCTACTCCCTACTCCCTACTCCCTAAAACAAACGAATGCGCGTACCTCACCAATATGAGAATTGCCATAACACAGAGACTATAGCTTAAAAAAATAAGGTATTAATACTGAAGAAAGAAGTTCTGTTTTCCAGTCAAAATAAAATTGTATGAGGAGCCAAACTTTAATTTAAAACTATTTCACACTTGATTCTAAATTGAGATTAGCTTTATGATGATGTAATACAAGTCAATATATGAATAAGAGCTAGCTCTACAGTTTCATGGCAATTATCTGAAACATCAAAGAATGGAAAACCATATCGAACACAGTCTCTTTCGATGACTTGACTCAATGAAATAAAACTTTGCACAGTTCTTAGTAATTCTAAATCTTCCATTTGATGAGACCAACAGTAAGGATCGTCAAGTGCTGCTTTGCGAATTTCGTGAAGTTTGCGTTCAGGAGCAGTATTTGGATATCCCAAAAATAAAGTAATGGGTTTGATATACCAAAGACGTTGAATAATAAGTTTATGTGAGATGAATGAAGACTCATAAACGCGAAGATAGTTAAATTCTTTACCCATCAGAACTTACGCAGGGACTCTACAGATAGCTAGTGCGAATGCCATTTGCGCTCCGCAAAGCTCCGAATGCCCCCCCTACAGATGCTGCTTCAAAGATCAATTTGCATCAGTCCTGACCCATATTACGAAGAGCTTTCACCAATACCGTATCACAATAATCTTTACATATCTCCTTCTCTCTAGGAGTAAGTATGGGAGCAGGATAGTTATTGCGAACAGCATTTAAAAATGAGTCTAAATGCACAACAGTACATCGGGTTTGCTGAAAAACGAGATTAGCGAATCGAGACTTACCAGTACGACTAACACCTCCAATAATAACTGTACCAATGCTCTCAATTTTTTGTTCCACGACTACTCCAACAAGTTAAATAGTCATTTATACAGGACTTAAACAGGGAATCTAGAGATAGCTAGTGCGAATGCCATTTGCGCTCCGCAAAGCTCCGAATGGCGTTCCTACAAATGCTGCTTCAAAGATCAATTTGCGTCAGTCCTATTATAGTAAAAAAATATTATTGTAGCTAATTGTCTACACCAATAAAACTAGATAATACAAGTCCAGAGATTTATTGCTAAAATTTAATTATATTGCTTATAGTATAGCGTAAAATTCGCGATCGCTCTCTACTCATTTGATTTTTGATATCAGAAAACAGCGCTGCAACTCCAAATCAGGGATGGTTCCAAGGAAAGAAATGCGTACAAAAAGACGGAACAAAAAATATACTTAAGTAATAAACAAAAAAAAATTTGACTTGACTACTTAATTATTTAATCTAATTGCGATCGCATCGCCTTCTAATTTAATTGAATAAATACAGCATACATAATTTGAAGAAGCAGTCAATCTTGTTACAAATTATTATAATTAGAGTTATTTTAATTATTATTAAATAAGATTAGAAATAAACTAGCTGCTTTGTATTGATTAATACAGCTAATTAAATACTAAAGCTTTGAAATGTATATTGTTATCAGTACAGAAACAGATAACTTAATGTTAAGTAATTATTAGGTATATAAACTCTTGTAGATATAGGAATAGACAGGTAGGTTAGGACTTGTGCAGATGACAATCCGAATCAAGGAAAATGTTTTTCCCACTGTTCCCTGCTATAAATCTTAGGAAGTCCGGTCTAAATAGAGATTTGCGACCGCTCTTAGCTATTCATTGACATAAAGCATGAAATATGGTATTATTTGTACTTTACAAAAGACTTTAATATTGAGTTCATTGTTAAGTAATGATTAAGGAGTAACAGTATAAAACAACACTCCCTCTACGCTTCATCAACCATTTACAGCCAAAAAACTATATAATAGGAAAAAACACCATGAAAATTCTACTAACAGAGAATTCAGGTCAGCATAAAGTCGAATTTCCAGCTCCCACTAATAAACCAGATAATAAACCAGAAATGGCAACTCAAATGCAACAAATGAGTTTGATGATTGCCGAATCACTACATGAAAAAGATCAATATCAGGAGGACTCTAGTATGAATATACAGGCTGTAACTCTCCCATTATCAGAAAATTCACAAGACATAGATGATGCAGTAGGAGCATTATTTAAGCAAATGTCTCGCTATCCTCTTCTCAGCCAAAAAGAAGAAGTAGAATTAGCAAGGCTGATCCAAGAATTAGTTATCTTTGAACAACTGCCAGAAAAACTAGCAAATGACTTAGGGCGAATACCTACAAAAGCTGAAGTAGCAGCAGCAGCAGGTTTAACAGAAGCACAACTATCTCATCGCTTACATAAGTGTCGTGCCGCCAAACGCCGAATGATTAGCTCCAACCTCCGTCTAGTAGTTTCCATAGCCAAACGCTATCTAAACCGAGGAGTACCCTTTCTAGACTTGATTCAAGAAGGAGCATTAGGACTAAACCGTGCCACAGAAAAATTTGACCCAGAGAAAGGTTACAAATTTTCTACCTATGCCTATTGGTGGATTCGTCAAGGAATAACTCGCACTATTGCTAATCAAGGACGTACTATTCGTTTACCAGTTCATGTAGTTGAACAGATTAACAAACTTAAACGAGTTTACCGCGACTTACGACGGAAGCTAAATCGTATCCCCAGTGATACCGAAATTACTCAAGCACTAGAAATTTCTCACCAACAACTGCGTAACCTCCAGCAAATTCGCCGGAAAACTCTTTCTCTAAATCATCGTTTAGGTACTGACGAAAATAGCGAACTGCTAGACTTCTTAGAAGATAATGAAAATAGCACTCCCGAAGCGCAAATGAATGACATGATGATGCGCCAGGATATCTTGGAAGTCTTAAATCATGTATTGAATGATCGCGAACAAGATGTCATCACTCTCCGGTATGGTTTGCTCACAGGAGAACCTCATACTTTAGATGAAGTGAGTCGCATGATTAATCTCTCCCGGGAGCGAGTCAGGCAAATTCAAGCTAAGGCCATGCGGAAATTGCGTCGTCCTCAAGTAGCTGAACGTTTGAAAGAATGGTTAAATCGATTTTAATAAAATGTAATAGCTGTAATAGCGATTAAATTATGTCTTTAAATGAAGTAAAATTGCGTAGTGCTAGGCCAGCAGATGTACCTGTAATATTTGAGTTAATTAAGGCGCTAGCTGAGTATGAAAAATTATCCCATGCTGTTACAGGTAGCGCTGCCTCCTTAAAAGCTCATTTATTTAGCGATCATCCCTACGCTGAAGCGATTATTGCTGAATTTGCTGGCCAACCTGTAGGTTTTTCTCTCTTCTTTCATAACTACTCAACTTTTCTCACTCAACCGGGAATTTATATAGAGGATTTATTTGTTTTACCGGAGTATCGAGGGCGGGGTATTGGGAAGCAACTGGTAAGTTATGTCGCACAGTTAGCTGTATCTCGAAATTGTGGACGTTTAGAGTGGAGTGTTTTAGATTGGAATAAACCAGCTATTGGATTTTATCAACGTATTGGTGCGTCAATTTTAGATGAATGGCGTATATGCCGTGTTACAGGTAATTCTCTCAAGAGTTTAGCATCTGGACAGTAATTTTAAAGAAGACAGAAGGCAGAAGGCAGAAGGCAGGAGGCAGAAGGGAAAATTACTTATGGATAGTCTTCGACAAGCCACTTTGTGTCTACAAACCCCAAACAATTTTAAGTACCCCTGTTGATGTTGGGGTATTAAACCCGCAAAAGAAAAGATAAGATTCAGGTTGAATTTAATCCCATTTAATATTAGAAATTTAGTGCCAACCGAAAATTCTGAATTCTCTAGAGTTCAGAATTTTCTTTGTGTTGTGTAATGAGTTTATAATTTTGTGGCGTTGGTGATTTGAGGTATGATATCCTGTCCAGATAAGAGCGCGAAAAAAAAACTTTCTCCTTCTACTACTCTTTTTTCTTCTTTCTTTCCTCCTGACTCCTGACTCCTGACTCCTAAATAATTAAGATTAATATCATACACTAATTCACAAACGCCTATTTTGTTAACTTTTAATGAGGCTATTAACTATGACTATTTGGGTAAATGAACAGATAGATCCATCTGGTATTATCTACTCCTGTATTGCTTGTGGCGATCAACAACAGGCCCAAGAATGCCATGAGTCTTTTCAAAATAATTTAACTGAGACTCAAAAGGAACAAGGATGGAAAGCTATACTGCGAACCGTTGAATCTTGGGATGAAGTACCTGTGAGTGCTTTGAAATTGAACTAATACCGTTTCACGGAAGTCAAAAATTAAAAGTCAAAAGTCAAAAGTCAAAAGTTAAAAGTAATATTTTTAGGACTCAAAACTTTGACAATATAGTAATTTCACCGAAATTATTTCACATCTATCTAAAGGAGCGAAACTATTTGTAACATTCTTTTTTCACGCTTGGTATAATAGCTACGCGCTAGGGGACAGGGAACAGGGAGAAATTTATCAGAGAAAACATTTTTATCTTTTCTTTTACTGCCGAAAATTCATAACTGCTCTTGAGCTAAGTTTCCGGTTGAGTAGGAAAAAACTATGAACTTTAAATTTATGGAGTTATATTCGGAAATTATCAAACATGGAAATCTACGCATACCATCAAATTGCTGTTGCTTGGGAAACATCTCACAAAATTAAGCAACCAACCTGTTTTTCATGCGATCGCATTATGATTTTTTTACGTTTAGGATGGAAAATCATGTTTGCACCAGAGTTGCTGGAAGTTGCTGAAACTCCTGAAACTACTCAACCTTCACCTAAGACAAATTCTTCCATCAGTTATGCTTAGATTGAGAATATAAGAGAATGTTTATCAACTGGATGTTATAGCAGAAGCAAGAAGGAAAAAGGAGGAAGGTTGATATTCCATTTTTTTT
>NZ_JAAHGK010000660.1:0-4236 GCF_010672505.1 Okeania sp. SIO2B9
CCTTTTGCCAACTGGAAATCTTGAGGATTTTCCCTTTGATTTTCGACAATTTCTGAAGTAGAAATCTCAGGAGCAAACTGTTTATTTATGGTTGGTTCTAATTTAGTTTCTACACCTTTTGCCAACTGGAAATCTTGAGGATTTTCCCTTTGATTTTCGACAATTTCTGAAGTAGGAATATTCGCAGCAAACTGTTTATTGATGGTTGGTTCTAATTTGGTTTCTACACCTTTTGCCAACTGGAAATCTTGAGGATTTTCCCTTTGATTTTCGACAATTTCTGAAGTAGAAATCTCAGGAGCAAACTGTTTATTTATGGTTGGTTCTAATTTAGTTTCTACACCTTTTGCCAACTCAATATTTTGAGAATTTTTCCTCCAGTCATCCACAATTTCTGAAGTAGAAATCTCAGGAGCAAACTGTTTATTGATGGTTAGTTCTAATTTGGTTTCTACACCTTTTGCCAACTGGAAATCTTGAGGATTTTCCCTTTGATTTTCGACAATTTCTGAAGTAGAAATCTCAGGAGCAAACTGTTTATTGATGGTTGGTTCTAATTTGGTTTCTACTGTTTTATTAATTAGAGCTAGTTGAGGAATATGTTGATTTTCAAGATTTTCTAAAGCAAAAGCGAAAAATTCTGCAAATTCCTTATTAAAAGCAGAACTGTATTTACTATTTAAACTTTTACCAATAATTACAGGTTTTGTAATTTCTCTAACCTTAATTAAATCATAAAAATCAAGTTTGACTGCTTCTTTAGACCAAGATATATGGGAGAAATTATTATTGATACTACCAAATAATTTTTGTGAAGGGAAATTATATCCTAACTCTAAAAAAGATTTAGTAGAAGAAAATTTGTTAAATTGTTTTCTTGAATTAATAGATATAGCAATAAAATTACTATCTATATCAGTATTACTTTTCGATATTTGAGCATTAGCAGATTTTGAGATTCCAAAAGTTGTTGAAGCAGCAAAAATTACCACTAAGAACGGAGACAAGCGCATATAATTCTATCCCCTACAATCCACACACCAGTTAAATTTTCCATACAAACTGTAAAATTGTACACCATTGCCAGGGTTCTCAACCTGTCTGAGCCAAAATCCTTTCTAAGACTTGTTGATATGCCGTTTCTACATTACCAAGATCGTGACGGAAGCGGTCTTTGTCCATTACTCTCAAGTTTAAGTCAGTTTGAGATTGGTCCCAAAGTCGGCAGCTATCTGGACTTATTTCATCCGCAAGAATCAGATTATTTTGCCGATCTAGGCCAAATTCGAGTTTGAAGTCCACCAGAGTAATTTGACATTGGTTAAAGAAATTTTTGAGAATATCATTAATTTTTAGGGCAAAAGTCCGTATTTGCTCTAATTGTTCTGGGGTAGCTAGTTCCATTATTAAGAGGCGATCGCGTGTCAACAGTGGGTCTTGAAGACTATCATTTTTATAGCAATATTCCACTAGAGGAAATTTCAACACTGTTCCTTCTGCTAATCCAGTTTGTTTACAAAGACTACCTGCAGCAATATTTCTCACAATAACTTCGATAAGCAAAATTTTCACCTTTCGGACTCTCATTTTATCTGGTGCAGGACAGTCAATAAAATGAGTAGGTATACCATTAGCTTCCAGTAGTTTAAATATGTGACTAGAAATAGTACAATTAATTCTACCTTTCCCTGTTATTGTGCCTCTTTTTTGAGCATTAAATGCTGTGGCATCATCTTTAAAATAAGTAAGTAATATTTCTGAGTCGTTAGTGGTATATAGAATTTTCGCTTTACCTTCGTAAAGCTTTTGATTAGATGACATAAAAATTATTGAATAGAAAATAAAAATAGAGTGATGAGCGGTCGTTACTAATTACTCTTTTATGTGCTTATCACAGTATAAGCTTAATGTCAATATCTTAAATAAAATATTGTGAAGATTAGTATAGACAAATAACAAGATTAGATTAAACAAAATTAATACTCAATGTCTTGTCTGAGGGTCTCTTTTCTGAGAAAATAATATAAAGACCGGAATTTATGCAATCAGATCGAGGAATGAAACAGATGATGAATTGGACAAAATCTGTAGCAATGAGTACTTTATTATCTATTGCTGCTATTGGTAGTATGAGTCTTACTTCTATAGCAGTAGGAGCGCCTCAGAACACTAAAAGTGTAGAGCAGTCTATCACTACAATTCCCACTGAAGGTGAAGAGCAACTTGCTCATAGTTATGGTCATGGTAGTAAGCATTATGGTAGTTGTCGTCGAGTGGCAACTCGTCATCGCAACTTGCGAATTAGGACATATCCTTGGGGTAGAATTATAGGAGGTTTACATCCCGGCGCTCGTGTCCGTGTTATTGGTTACCGTCATGGTTGGGCAAGAATTTCATATCCTTATTATGGCTATGTATATGGTCGTTATTTGAGACATTGTTAACTAGCTATCAGTATTTTCCGTACCGGAATGCTCCGCAAACAGCACTCAGCTTTCAGCACACTCAAAGCTTGGGTTGAAATGCATGAGTTGATTCCTAAGAACAAGCTACAGGCAAGTAATGCAGCTAAAGTAGAAATAAATTTTGCTAGGAATGATCGCGGATGACTAAGAGTTACCGCGGTCTTACTTTCGATAGCGACTTTGAAATTTATGTATCAGGACTGACGCTATTGCACCATTATTGTCAAATTATCAAAAAATGTAATACAATCTCCGGTTGAATACTCAAAAATAACTAATAATACGGAACAGATAATACGAAGATAGAGAAGGTTTTTTGTAACTAATTAATGCAGACTTAATGCAGACATGATATAAAGTGAGATGTAGTTACAGACCATAAAAATCAGTTTTTTTCGCCGAAACTGTGAAGGCAATGCAAATATAGAATCAACAATCAAAAATCAAGAACGACAACGCAAACAACTAACAAAGCAAAAGGGGTCAAAATGAGCGATTCAATCATTGATTTACTAGACCAACTACCGAGTAATAATCTAACGGTCAAAACACTCAATGCTCTAGATTTCGTAGTACCTGGCGAGTGGGAAAATGTAGTAGGTTTTGATAAAACTATTGAAGTAATTACAGGTGAGACAGATGCAGATAGAATTATGGATATCCGCAATAAAGCTATTGAGCTATACAATGATGCGGATAATGGATATCAGGGAGCTATATGGTATTACAACCTAGTTGATAATGTAGACGGCGCTCTTGCTGCAGCAGCTATGGCCGAAATAGTCAGTGAAAAAATCCCCTTTTTAAGCTTTTTAGGAGGCTTAACTCCCAAAGCTGACACAACTCAATCTATTGACCTGTGCCTAAAAATTGTAGCAGAGTTGATAGCTTATAGTAAACTCAATGGTCTGCCAATTCTTAATCCAGGAGAATTTGTCACAAACCTGACTGAGGAGTATAGTGGTCCATCTCTGATGCGAATGGCTGCCTTAGTTTGTCTTGATGGTTTGATACCTTTGGGTCCAGACTTCCTACAAAAAGTACAAGATACCCTTGATGGAGAAGGTGAAAGTGCTTTTGCAGATAATGCAGTTTTTGGAGCAATTAGCGATACCATTCCTGGAGATGACAAATTTGGCTTTATTAGTGAGACCTTCGGAGCAGTTCAAGGGTGGATGGATAACTTGGTTGGGTCAGTTGGTTTAACCCCAGAAAGTATTTTTGACAAAATTGGTGGCTTTATCGACTTTTCCGATGACGCTTTAGATGTTGTAGCTGCATTTCTAGATAAAACCACAAATTACTTTCAACATACAGGCACTCAATCTGTAGCTAGAAAGTTGATACAGCGTGCAGCAGAAGAAGCATAATTAACGAAGTCAGAAGTCAGAAGTTGTTTTTGTAATGGGGATTTGAGCAAGCCTCCAAAAACATTTTGCCAATCAAGGTGGGGTCGCGCGAACCAATTATTTTGAGAATTCTCATCTCAACGTTGGTTGGAGACCTGCGTTCTCCCGTAGGGGAGCCTCGGATTGTTCTAATTGGGGCTTGCTGATTAAATCTAAAAGTATTTACAGATAAAGGTTTTAGCCTTTTTGGGGTCGAATTGCAGTGCCTGGTTTTCAGCTCTTCACGCTCTTGCATGGAGCGTATTTTAGGCTCATAGTTGGGCAGAACAATCTTGGGACAATTCTTATCTTACTCCTACCTCCTCGCTCCCGACCCTTTTCTCCTGTCTCCTGTCTCCTGTCTCCTGTCTCCTACCCTTACC
>NZ_JAAHGK010000661.1:0-4213 GCF_010672505.1 Okeania sp. SIO2B9
GAGCAAAATCTTCTAGGGCACAATAGGAGAAACAACCGCTCATTGTACCCATAATTACTAACAGTAATACTAACCATAATGGATAACGTCTCCCTCTGGCAGCTCGAAAATCTGGTAACTGGGCCAAAATTTGTAACAAGTTCATTTCTATCTAAGCCCTAAATAGAGAATATTTGGCTTCACTCAATACTTGACACCAATCATTGTACTCCTCAATATTTTTCTCTGGCGACAATGAATTAGCCCTGCCTCCCAGGAGGGGAGCCAGGAGGGGAGCCAGGAGGGGAAGTAGGGGATTTGAGCTTCGCTCCAAAAATATTTCGCCTTAAAAGGCGGGGTTGCGCGACCCATAACCCGTGGTATCCACAATTGGTTGGGGTTTTGTAGACACGAAGTGGCGTGTCGGAGACTATCCCCACGAATATTGATTCTGTCTCCAGAATTGCTGTCTCCTGACTCCTTCTTCAATCAATCCAAGATTTGGCCAAAACACACCATCCATCGGTACTATTACTCACAGTCCAACGGGCGTTCATCAGACTATAAGAATATTTCAACATTTTACCATTTTCGGAAATGTAAGTGCCACTGGCATGATCTATCTCCCCCCAGGGATCGTTAACTACCCAATATCCCCCACCTGGAGTATTTTTGTCATCTTCATAACCAATAACTACAATCCAGTGGCCTCCACCCGATGGGTTATTAGAAGAGCCTTTGTGAAGAATCCCACAGGGAACAGGAATGCCTCGGTTGAGGTACTTCTTGAGAGTATTATTATTTGCGTTTTGAACAAAATCAGCAGTAACTCCAAAGTGTCGCAGAGTTTGAATTTGAACCCAGGAGTCAGTAGTGTCTCCTCTGTTGAAAACTTCACGAACGTAATCATCATCACCCCTGATGACTCCAGGTCGGAGATAATTTAACAGCATCGCACAAGAAGAAGAAAAACAAGTGCGATGAGCATCGCGATAGTTGTCACCCTGAGAAAAGTAAGTGACATCTAGACTTACTCCAGCAGAGGAACGACCAATTTTTTTAGCAGGGTGAGAACGGTAAATTTTTACCCACTCTGCATCGTTATTGTAAAAGTTATCGGGCAAAGAGGAAGCGATTTTCAGGAAAGCATTACGATGGTTGGGGTTGTTACTATCATAATACTTAACAAAATCAAGCAGTTTTGAGTCAGGAAATCTGGTATTATTCATGATTGGAATCCTTAAAAATAGTCAGGGTAGATTAGTTGCTAATGTCAGGTGAATTGATCCTGACCTTTTCTGTTCTACCTATACTTATCTATCGTGATTTTTTGGTTATGCAATTTGCCCAAAAATCATTGGAACTGCACAAATTATAAGAAGTGATTGAGCGGAAATTATTGACATAAAACGTCCGAAAAAAATAGTGAGGGTAGATTAGTTGCTGAAGCAGGTTAATGAGAATAGTTTGTATCGGCTTTGTTGGATGAAAATAGTTTATCCTACTAATACAATTTTTGATTTATGCATTGACTAAATAGACATCTCTAGAAAATAAACTTGCTCTTTATTTAAGATAAGCTAGAGTTGTAAAAGTCACTTACAAAATCATTTTTTGTACATTTTCGCTGAAAATCTATTCCCTGTTCCCTGTTCCCTATTGCCTACTATCTGCAAAAAGTCTATATCTTTTTCTGAGATGTCTAATGTGAGGGTTTCAAGATTACTGCCATAGGGTCAAATAATCCTAATCCAGCTAGACATGATAATTCATTATTTCTGGTGAAATTATTGCTTAAAAAAAGATTTCTTTCATCATCCCGACGGTCAACTAAACTAGGCAATATTGTTTTTACTCCATTAACCATAATCTTGTTCCATTTGGGAAACTCATTAGCAGCACTTTGATAATCTCCTTGATTGAGTTTTTCTAGCAAAGTGCTATATTTAAATGTAGTAATTCCTACGTTATAACAGAAAGATATTAAAGCATCAAACTGGTTTTGGCTAAGAGAAACTTTAATTAATTGATTAACTTCATCAGTAACTTGATCGACTTTATATTGAAGGAATTTTCTGGCTTGCTGTATGCTAATTTCATCTCCTTGTTTGACCTTTTTGCCATCAGGATATTCGGTGGTTCCATAACCAATACTCCATATTTCTACTGGGTTTAGATAAGCATCAAGATATAATTCTTCCCATTTTTTGATTAGATTTAGACAGTTTTGTGATATTTTTAGTAGAACTTGCATTATTTGACTCCTGCAAAATAGTAAAAGTAGATTAGTTGTTGGAATAGGTTAATTAGAATAGTTTGTGTCTCAACCTTGTTCCATTACAAATAATCCTCATCCAGGTAGATTTGGTCTAACAAAAAATTGCATTAAATTGCACGTTTAATTTTAAACAAACCTCAAAAACCATTCCACAATTGTCAATGTGTATTTTTTTGCACGTTCAGGGCAGGAACATAATTTTTTGTGTAAATTAATTCACATTGTAGTATTTGATCCAGAAATATCTAAAGATTAAATATCAGCACATTTCTACTTAAAAGACATGAAAATATATTAGCTACTATATAGCAATCCTAAATAATTTGTAAAAAATATATAGCACTTCCCATACTTGTGAGGTACAAAATTTTTTAGCTTTAGGAGTCAGGAGACAGGAGTCAGGAGTCAGGAGTCAGGAGTTAGGAGTTAAATATAAGGTGTATTATACCAAATTGATAAATTTTTCCTACAAATAGCTAGGATATTTCTTAGGAGTCAACCCACCCGCGTGCCCCTCCCAACCCACCCCTAACCCCTCCCAGGAGGGGAGGGGAAGTTAGGAGTCAGGAATTAGGAGTCAAAATCAATGGCTTAAATACCATTTTTTAGGTGATAAATCATCCTTTTTGTCAAATGGCATATCCTGCATTTGTCTTTTTGTTCTTCTTACTATTCGTAACATTTTTTTTTGAATTGGTATTAGGTGTACCTCATGAGTCCGAGAAATGCTATAAGAACAAATAAAAACTATGAAATTCTGATATTTGTTGCCTATTTACTAATTCTCAGATTTTTTTTCAGAACATATTTAGGATTACTTATAATTTGAATATTATCGCTTTTCATCCCTTGATGCTGTAAGAATTCATCATATCATGTCCCGATAATTAGTGATAAAAAAACTTTCTTCTACTCTTCCTTCTTCTTCCCACTCCTCCGTAGTTATTTATAACTATTTAACCGGACATAATATTAAGTTATCGTTATATCAATAACCAGAGATAGTGAAGCTTGAATAAAAATCATGAATAAAGAAATATTTGACCACATATACTCTCATTTGCCAGAAAGTGAAAAACAAATACTGCACTTGCGTTTATCGAATCAAAAATATCAACAAATTGCTCAGATAATGAATTGTGACCAATCTAATGTAGGTCGAAAATTAAAAGCGATCGCTGCTAAATTCAACTATTCAGAATCTAGTCTGGAGCGGGAAGAATATTTAGTGAAAATATTTAGCCAATATAAACCTGATTTAGTTAGTGATGAGTTACGGAATTATTATGGTTTTCATATCAGTCAAGTTGTTATTCCTGGTAGACCAGAAAAATTAGATTCTCCTTTTTATATACAACGTTATCGAATTAGACGTTGTTCTGTGGAGTCTGAATGTTACGGAGAAATAGAAAAACCAGGTTCTTTAGTCAGAATAAAAGCACCGAAAAAAATGGGTAAAACTTCTCTACTTCAACGGATACAAGCCCAAGCTAATCAAAATAATTATATTCCTGTTTATTTGAGATTTGACACTCTGATTGAACCCCAAAATATCAGCAATATTAATAGTTTCATCAAAGCATTTAATAAAAATATAAAAAGTCGATTTACTGATGCGCCAGAGGGAAATTCCTGGGATGATGATAATGCAAAAATATCTTGTACTCAAGAATTGAAAGCCTTGTTATTTCATTTAGAAAAAAAACTAGTATTACTATTAGATGAAGTCGATGAAATTTTCAACTACCCAGAAATATCTAAAAACTTTTTTACCATGTTAAGAAGTTGGTATGAAGAAAGTAATAATTTTGAAATTTGGGGAAATCTCAGAATGGTAATTGCTTATTCCACAGAATATCATGGCAAATTAGATATTTATCAATCTCCTTTTAATGTAGGTTTACCCATAGAATTAAAAGAATTTACATCAGAGCAGGTAACTCAATTAACATATTT
>NZ_JAAHGK010000662.1:0-4203 GCF_010672505.1 Okeania sp. SIO2B9
CTTTGGTTTGGAGTCTATTTTGTGGGAAGGTGTGAAATTTTACTATTGCGTATGGCAAAACAGTAGTGAATAAATTTTTAGTTTCTGATTTGTAATTAAGTCAGATTTTTTCTGTGTTGAGCGATCGCCTTTGGTTTGGAGTCTATTTTGTGGGAAGGTGTGAAATTTTACTATTGCGTATGGCAAAACAGTAGTGAATAAATTTTTAGTTTCTGATTTGTAATTAAGTCAGATTTTTTCTGTGTTGAGCGATCGTCTTTGGTTTCGAGTCTACTTTGTGGAAAGGTTTGAAATTCTACTATTGCGTATGGCAAAACAGTAGTGAATATATTTTTGGTTTCTGATTTATAATTAAGTCAGATTTTTCTCCCTTGAGCGATAGAGATAGTTTAATTCCCTCAAATTGATATTTCGTGTAAAACTTTAAACAGTTGATAAATTAGGATTTAATTATGGCAAATTTACAAATAGAAAAATCTACATCTTATACTCGTGAAGATTGGCAAAAAGGATATGAATCTCAACCCAATGAATATGATTATTGGATTGATGATATAGAAGGTGAAATACCAGCAGATTTGAATGGTACTTTTTTCCGCAACGGACCCGGTTTATTAGATATTAATGGTCAGGCGATCGCTCATCCTTTTGATGGTGATGGAATGGTTTGTGCTATTGGTTTTAAAAATGGTCGTGCCCACTTCCGAAATAGCTTTGTTAAAACGGAAGGATATGTGGCAGAAAAAGCAGCAGGAAAAATTCTCTATCGAGGCGTTTTTGGCACTCAAAAACCTGGTGGTTGGTTAGCTAATATTTTCGACCTAAAAAATAAAAATATTGCCAATACTGGTATTCTTTATTGGGGGAATAAACTTTTGGCATTGTGGGAAGGAGCAGAACCTCATCAGTTAAATCCAAAGACATTAGAAACTATTAAACTTGATGATTTAGATGGAATTTTACAACCTGGTCAAGCTTTTTCTGCTCACCCCAGAATTGAGAAAGGAAAGGATGGTAAAGGAGATGTTTTAGTTAACTTTTCTGTAAAGCCTGGTTTATCGAGTACTATCACTATTTTTGAGTTTAATAGTCAGGGAAAATTATTCAAACGTTACTCTAATTCGATTCCTGGTTTTGCCTTTTTACACGATATGGCAATTACACCAAATTACTGTATCTTTTTCCAAAATCCTGTTACTTTAAATCCTATTCCTTTCTTCTTGGGACTGCGAGGTGCTGGTCAATGTTTGAAATTTTCACCTAATAAATCAACACAGGTTATTTTAATTCCTCGTGATGGTAGTAAAGCTATGAAAATTTTGGAAACGAAACCTTGTTTTATATTTCATCATGCTAATGCTTGGGAAAAGAATGGGGAAATTTATGTAGATTCTATTTGTTATGAATCTTTCCCACAAGTTGACATGGGTGATGATTTTCGTGAATTAGATTTTGACTCAATTCCAGCAAGTCAATTATGGCGATTTAAGATTAATTTGTCAGAGAATAATGTAGAACATAAATTGCTTGAAAGTCGTTGTTGTGACTTTCCGAATCTAAATCCGAATAATGTGGGAGAAGCTTATCGATATTTATTTATTGGAGTAGCAGAACAACCAAGTGGAAACGCTCCTTTACAAGCAATATTAAAGATTGATTGGCAAACAGGAGAACGTCAAATTTTTAGTGTTGCACCGCGAGGTTTTGCCGGAGAACCTTTATTTGTTCCTTTTCCGAATGGGGTGAATGAAGATGATGGTTGGTTATTGATGTTGATGTATGATGCGGCAGAACATCGGTCGGATGTTGTGATTTTGGATGCTAGAGATTTGAATAAAAAACCTGTGGCAATTTTGCATTTAAAGCATCATATTCCTTATGGTTTACATGGGAGTTTTACACCTCATTATTTTGGGGAGTAATTGATGTTTGGTTGACTTGAAAATCTAGAGGCAAACGGTTGTTTAATTGGGGGGGATTGATCTGATATTTCCCCCAATTTATAGAGGGGTATTAGCCACAGCTTACTTTAGGGACAGATGAAGTAGATAACCTAATATTTCCTGATTTAGATGGATTCTTAAAGTAAAAGTAAATCAAAGCAATCTATCTAAAATTAATAATATGAATAACGAGGAATCTAACAAGAAAAACAATAATCAAATTATTCAGGGTGACAAAAATATAATAATTCAAGTGAATAACAATCATTCTACAGCCTATGCATCTGAAAAAAATCCGAATCCAAAAGAAGAGAAAAATATAGCATTAGCATTTATAATAACTGGCAGTCTCAATATTACACACGAGCTCACATTAAAAGTAATTGAAAAACATCTACAAAAAATTGCTGCTGATGCGGATGATGCAGAATTAACAATTGTTGATGTTGATGAAGGAAGTTTAAAGTTTGTGTTAAAAGGTTCTCCAGAAGGTTTGGAAAAAATAGAAAAATTATTTAACTCTGAAGAATTAACAGAAATATTTGATGTGCCAATAAAAAATGTTGAGTTTATCGAGCCTGAAAAGGAAAAATTAGCATTTTCAATTACTGGGGATATTTCTGACACTGATGTGGCAAAAATTAAAGCTGCGGTTACTGGAGTTGATGAAAAAGAACTATTAATTCAAAAAATTAGAACTTATCGAAGGAGCGAAAAATTAAATCTTAGTGGAGCTGACCTTAGTGGAGCTGACCTTAGTGGAGCTTACCTCAGAGGAGCTGACCTTAGTGGAGCTAACCTCAGAGGAGCCGACCTTAGTGGAGCCATCCTTAGAGGAGCTGACCTTAGTGGAGCTTACCTCAGAGGAGCTAACCTCAGAGAAGCCGACCTTAGTAGAGCTTACCTCAGAAAAGCCATCCTTAATGGATCCGACCTCAGAAAAGCCATCCTCAGTGGAGCCATCCTCAGTGGAGCTTACCTCAGAAGAGCTATCCTCAGTGGAGCCATCCTTAGAGGAGTTTACCTCGAAGAAACCGACCTCAGTGAAGCTGACCTCAGAGAAGCCGACCTTAGTGGAGCTTACCTCAGAAAAGCCATCCTCAGTGGAGTAATCCTCAGAGAAGCCGACCTTAGTGGAGCTATCCTTAGTGGAGCTAACCTCAGTGGAGCTAAATTAGAAAACAGTAAAGTAATAAATACAAAATTCAGCAGCAATAGCCAAGGAATGAATGAACAACTCAAACAAGACCTCATTCAACAAGGAGCTATTTTTGAAGATTCTTAGGAAGACCCAGTATTAGCTCCAATGCGTCGCTAATATTAGCCACAGTTTAGTTTAAAAATTGGGAGTATTGTCCAAAACTCTAAGCAAAGTTAATCAAAGTCTCTCACCATAATTAATTAGGGCTTGCTGATTAATTCTAAAAGTATTTACAGATAAAGGTTTTAGCGTTTTAGCGTTGAAAAAAGTACCAACTTTTTGGTGGAAAAAGCTCATGCGTGCTGGTATTTTAGGATGATTATGGCAGAAAAATTGAGAGACAATTCTTGCTCCTACCTCCTCTACATTCCCATTTCTCCTGTCTCCTGTCTCCTGTCTCCTGTCTCCTACAAAGAGCAAAAAGACTTTATTCAGCAGACCCTAATTAACAATAATTGACGTAGTTTAACGGTCTAAGCAACATTGATTTGTCACGATAAAATTTTTTCCTATCTAATTATAAAATCGTAATTTTCTAGTGCCGGAAAATTATCAATAGTAGCAAATAATATCATGTTCATTAGAACAGTTATAATTAGGCTCGTAATTTTGCTGGAGCAATAATACTAAGTATTGTAAGGGCTAGGGCTTAATTACAAAAAAACAAAAACTTTATGATCAGTAATTAATCGATATGAGTTTTTGTTGGGTTGCCCTATCGCTTAACCCAACCTACAAATTACTTATGCTTTTTCCCATTCTGTGCCACCTCACATAAAATTGGTATAACACCTAAAACCTACCACCTAATTATTAATATGAATTATGAAACTGCCCGTCAATTTCTCATAGATCAAGGAACAGCTTTAGAAACTAAAATTAATCCAGATGCTTTCCTCATGCGTCTCGAACAAGGTAAACCTCCTATTCCTGGCCAAGCAACTAATATTTTGTTAGCTCTAAAAATCTCTTTTGAAATGTTGCAAGGAGATCCTCTTCTAGACCGAGAATTAGTTGCCGGATTATATTTATTAGCAATAGAAAGTCTAAAATTATTTA
>NZ_JAAHGK010000663.1:0-4196 GCF_010672505.1 Okeania sp. SIO2B9
TCTACTACTTGACGGTCAAAACGACCTGGTCGGAGTAGTAGTAGACCGTCCTGACTATGCAGGTCGTCTCGAAATTCTCAATGTTCATGCTCGTGGTAAGAGTCTCTCTAAAGATGTAGACCTAGAAAAAATTGCTCGTCGAACTCCTGGATTTACTGGAGCAGATTTGTCTAATCTATTAAATGAAGGAGCTATTCTGGCAGCTCGTCGTAACTTAACTGAAATCTCTATGGATGAAGTTAATGATGCTATTGACCGGGTATTAGCAGGTCCAGAAAAGAAAGACCGAGTAATGAGCGAGAAGCGCAAGGAGTTAGTAGCATATCACGAAGCTGGTCATGCTTTGGTCGGAGCGTTGATGCCTGATTATGACCCAGTACAGAAAATTAGTATTATTCCTCGCGGTCGTGCTGGTGGTTTGACTTGGTTTACTCCTAGCGAAGACCGGATGGACTCTGGTTTGTATTCTCGTGCTTATCTACAAAATCAGATGGCTGTAGCTTTGGGTGGTCGTCTGGCTGAGGAGATTATTTTTGGTGATGAAGAGGTGACTACTGGTGCTTCTAACGATTTACAGCAGGTTGCTAATGTGGCAAGGCAAATGGTGACTCGCTTTGGCATGAGCGATCGCCTTGGTCCAGTTGCTCTTGGTCGCCAGAATGGTAATATGTTCTTAGGTAGGGATATTATGGCGGAGCGTGATTTTTCTGAGGAAACTGCTGCTGCTATTGATGATGAGGTGCGCAATTTGGTAGAACAAGCTTATCGTCGGGCGAAGGAAGTATTAGTAAGTAACCGTCATATTTTGGATAAGTTAGCCGAGATGTTGGTTGATAAGGAGACTGTAGACTCTGATGAGTTACAGGAGTTGTTGGCAACTAATGATGTGAAGATGGCGGCTTTGATTTAGGGTTATAGCAGAAGGTAGAAGGTAGAAGGTAGAAGGCAGAAGGAAAAATTTGGCGTTAAATTATTAATATATGGCTACTTTGGATGATTCTAGGGTAGTCTATATTTTTCTTTTGTTGGCGTTGCTGTTGAAGGTATGAATTATGTAATCTCCGTAAATAATATTGGTACTGTAGTCATAGGCCAAAATAATAACTGGAAACAAGGTGCAAACATCGGTAAAAAAAACAATCAAAACTTTACCCAAATACCACACTCTAAGCTAATTCAACAGATAACTTATAAATGTCAACTGGTTGGTATCAAAGTTGTTGAAACGGAAGAAAGTTACACCAGTAAAACATCTGCTATCGATCTAGAAAAACCAATATGCCATGAAAACTATGTAGGCAAGCGAGTCAAACGTGGTTTATTCAGAAGTGCAACAGGTAAAGTAATTAATGCCGACGTTAATGGTAGTCTTCAGATATAAGATAAGAAATTCCCAGGGGCATTTACTGCCGAGGGAATAGTGAGCTGTGCCGTACAGCCAATATTGGTTAATCCAATATCAAGATAAAAGCTCAGATCGATTTTCTACAGCTTTTTTCGTACGGTTGAGGTAATCACAGCTAACATCATTAGGTAATTTGTCTTAAGTTCAATCAATACCATTACGGTTGCAGGACTGCCGATATTGAGTGTCTGGAATTTACGTGTTAATTATCTACTATTTGTCAATAGCTAGAATTACTTAAGCATTTATACTTGTTCAAAATTTGTTTTTTTGAAGTTATCTGACTCTGCTGAAAATTACCAGATTTGAGATGCAATTAACGTAAATACAAGGTTGTAGCTCTCTTGAAAAGGTCTTTTTTTAGATTTAAATATAACATTGGCATTATATCTTAATGTACAGAGTATGATACAAATCGCTGAAATAACGCAAGTTCGTGAAATATTTTGTAATAATTAGCGAAAAATGAGGGGTTTTTGATTAATATAAATAATATTAAAAATAAATTTAATTAGTATAAATTATACAAAAGGGTCGCAATTTAGTTTTGTTTTTGAAATTAATTTTGCGCTCCCTTGAAGAAAGTAGAATAGAAGGTAATGATAATTTTCTGATTACTTTGTCATACTCTAATTAGTTGGAGCGATCGCTACAGCAGAAGAATTCAAATTGTCAGAAATCAGAAGTGTGTTTGTGCAGCATTCGGACCGAAAGGCAGAAAGGAAAATTGCTTATGGATAGTCAATGACCGATCACCTTAATATCTTAATAACCCCAAACAATTTTCAGCACCCCCTTTGACTGTGGGTGATTAAACCCGTAAAAGAAAAGATAATTTATGCAAATTATACAGTCATTCAATAATAGTAAATTAACTATTATCCAGATCCTCAAAAAGTGCATCTAAATCTTGATATCCACTCACCACTTTCTAATTCTTTCTTCTCCTAAATTTAGCAGGCTTAAATGGAGTTGCTTGCCTATACGCATGACTTTTTATTCAATTAATTTTCCTTACTCAAAGGCGATGAACTATTCAGGATTTTTTTCCCAGAAGCAATACCACCAAGATTTTCATTCTCTGAAGCTCCGAAAAAAATCGCGACTCAAAGGAATTTCCGGTTGCATCCTCACAAAAATTCTGATATCATCAAATTTGAATGGAGTTGCTTGCCTATACGCATGACTTTTTATTCAACCAAATTTCCTTGCTTAGAGGCGGTGAACTATTTAGGAATTTTTTCCCAGAAGCAATATCACCAAGATTTTCATTCTCTGAAGCTACCTGAAGAATACTGATTTTTCCCTCATCAAATCTTTCCATCTATGACGATTGAGTGGAAAATCACCAATTTTTTTTTCATTCTCGGAAGCTCCTCAGAAAAAATCGCGACATCCCGTTAGCAGAGATTATCCGTTAGGATAAACCCAACATTAGTAAGGTTTTGTTGGGTTGAACGGCAGTGAAACCCAACCTACTGAACTCTGACTTTTGACTTTTGACTTGTCCTATATGAGCAATCTTTCTTACAGTAAATTCACATTGGAAATAGCCAAGACAAATTTTGAATTAACCTTAGAAGAAAATCAAGATTTATTCGCCCAAATTAAACCAGTTAAACCTTCTGAAATTCTCACAACTATCTTACGAGAATATATTCCATTAGCAACTGCTATTAATACAGAAAAAGCTCGTTCAGAACTATTAATTTCTCAAATTTTAGCTGATGTGAGACGGCAATTAAATTATCGAATCAGTCTTTTTTCAGGAACAGAATTTAATGTAGAAGCAGAATTAGGATTACAAGGATATTGTGATTTTTTGCTCAGTTTTTCCCCTGAACAATATTTTATTACTGCTCCAGTTATTACCATCGTTGAAGCTAAAAATGAAAATATTATTCGTGGGTTAGGACAATGTGTTGCTAGTATGGTAGGAGCGCAGTTTTTTAATCAGCGAGCTGATAATCCAGTTAAGGTTATTTATGGTGCAGTTACAACCGGAACAAATTGGAAGTTTTTAACACTTGAAGAAAAAATTGTCCGTATTGATGTAGGGGAATATTACGTCAAAGAAATTGATAAAATTTTAGGAATTATTTTGGAACCGTTTCGAGAATATTTAGAGCAACAACATTCTTGAATGTTTCATTGCTAGATTTTCTTAAATCTATCCCTACATCTATACAACCTAAATCCTTAAATAAATATAAATTATTTCAGTAATGAAAGCCTGGTGTAATTAGGATATTTAATCAAAAATTTTTAATTCTTATCACATTTACATTTAACCACAGTAAAGGAAGGGCTAGAAATGAAAATCATACAAAGTCGCATAGCAAAGGTTTTGCTTGCAAGTATTATCGCTCTCTTAACAATTTTTACATCTGTTGTTAGTCCTCAAGGAACCTCTGGTATTCTATTTGCTCAGAAACCTAATGGAGAATTATCATACGCTAATACGCTCCCTAGTAGTGGACTGTTTCATCTAAAGTAGAGAATATTTAGTAGGGTGCGTTTTCGACGTAATAGCCAACATGAAACACTGCGTGACATGAAAATGAAATGTAACGCACCACCTGTGTCAAATATTTCTATTCCAAATATTTTGGTTAGTGCGTTACGCTTTGGTTAGGAAATTTTACTATCCATCACCTCTGACTGGGTGCTTCATAAAATGAATTTACTATTGCTTATACGCAATAGAAAGAAAATTTCACTACCCATCACCTCTGTCTGGGTGCTTCATAAAATGATTTTATTATTGCTCTATACGCAATAGAAAGAAAAT
>NZ_JAAHGK010000664.1:0-4188 GCF_010672505.1 Okeania sp. SIO2B9
AGCTATCCCTTTAACGAACTCAGAAGTCAGAAGTTAGATAAAGGGATAGCTAGTTAGTTTAAGCAGATATAATTTCTGTTCAGAGACTACATATATTAATTCAAAACTATAGTGCCACACTATATATAGTGTTTTAACTAACGGAACATACTTGTTGGAAATTAAGCTAAAAAGCGACTAAAACCTTTATGAGTTAAAATGGATATGCTTCAATCACTTAAAGCATTATATTCTAAGCTTTTGAGCAGTATCAGTTATTATTTCCCAACAAGTCTAATGTAAATTTTTCCAATAGACTTCTAACTTGATGAACCATATACCTGTTCTCAGTGCCGAGTTAATTCAAGGTTTGGCAATATCTCCAAGAGGTCTTTACTTAGATGCAACAGTAGGATTTGGTGGCCATACTCAGTCAATTTTAGCTACAGCCCCAAATGTTAAAATAGTAGCTATTGACCAAGATGAGCAAGCGATCGCCTATTGTCAAACTTTACTGGCCTTTGAAAACTCCAATATTCAATTTTGGCACGGAAATTTTGCTGATTATGAGCCAAAAAATCTTGAATTTGATGGTATAATAGCGGATTTGGGTGTAAGTTCGGTGCAATTGGATACCCCAGAACGAGGGTTCAGTTTCCGGCATGAAGCTAAGTTAGATATGCGGATGAACCGACAGCAATCTCTGACCGCAGCCGAAATAGTTAATTCTTGGGAAGAAACCAAATTAGCAAATATTTTTTATACCTACGGGGAAGAGCGTTTGTCACGACGTATTGCCAGAAGAATAGTAGAACATCGTCCTTTTGAAACAACAACCGAGTTGGCAGAAGCGATCGCCCATTGTGTACCTCGCAAATACCGTTATGGTAGGATACACCCCGCCACTCGTGTTTTTCAAGCTTTAAGAATACAAGTAAATCAAGAACTTACTGCCCTAGAAACTTTTCTAGAGAATGCCCCTAATTGGCTCAAACCAGGAGGTAGAATTGGAATTATTAGTTTTCATAGTTTAGAAGATCGTTTAGTTAAACATAGTTTAAGAAGTTCATCTGTTTTGCAAGTATTGACAAAAAAGCCCATCCAAGCCCAAGATCGTGAAACAACATTAAATCCACGGGCACGTTCTGCTAAACTTAGATTGGCAGAAAAAATTGGTTAATCTTAAGTATAAAAATCCATAAATAATTAACAAAAAAAACTGAATTATAATTAAATTTATTGTTGAATATTATTTAGTAAATGAGACATTTATTGGAAGAATCTATATCTAGAACTTAAGTATAAAATATACTCAAAATGAGTTTTTCTTGGAAGTTTATGGCCAGATAAAAAATGAAACCCAAATTCATAAAATTTAACTCAAGGCTATTTATTCTAAAAAATATACATTAATAAATTAGATTGAAGCTATTAAGGCCAACCGGAGAGTATAAAATTTGAAAAATTGTCTGGGAGTAAGGCATAGCATGAGTCGGGGAGAGGGGAAATTAAAATTGATGGTAGTCGATGACGAACCAGACAACCTAGATTTGTTGTACAGGACGTTTCGGCGAGAATTTAAAGTATATAAAGCAGATAGTGCCTTCAGTGCCATGAAAGTTTTGGAAGATGAAGGAGAAATGGCACTGATTATCTCTGACCAGAGAATGCCAGAAATGAATGGTACAGAGTTTTTAGGCAGAACATTAGAAAAATATCCAAATACAGTTAGGATTCTACTTACAGGCTATACAGATGTAGAAGACTTAGTAGAAGCAATTAACTCAGGAAAAGTATTTAAGTATATCACAAAGCCTTGGAATCCAGAAGAACTCAAGGCTGTAGTACAACAAGCTTCAGAGACCTACAAAGTTGTCACGCAACGCACCAATGCTCTAACTCGTGCTTTGCGACGAGAGTCTATGTTAAATGAAGTAATGAGTGCTATTAGAGAATCATTGGATTACTCTAGTATGTTATCAACAATCATTCAAACAGTGGGACAGACTTTTGACGCAACAGAAGGTAAGTTATGGCCAGTAGAAGGCGATCGCTTAATGCCTGAATCATTTTCTTATCAAAACCCTGAAATTACTCAAAACAACTTCCCTTTCACTCCAGAACAATTTTTGGAAGTAGCAATAAGTCGTCAAACCAAATTAGAAGAAAGTTCAGATAAAAACATTTGTAAATTAATAATCCCCCTGATTTATCAACAAGACTTACTAGCAGTTTTAGCTCTTGATCAACAAGATAGCAGTAAATTTTGGTCTTCAGAAGATATAGAATTGATAGAAAGTGTCCTGGAGCAAGGAGCATTAGCATTATCTCAGGCTAAACTCTATCAACGCACCAGGGAACTTGCAGAACAAATGCGTAATGATCTAGAGGTCGCCCGCCAGATACAGAGTAACCTATTACCTCAAAGTTGGCCAGAATTTGACACATTAAAGATACAAGCTTGCTGCTATCCTGCCAGAGAAGTAGGAGGAGATTTCTTTGAAGTTTATACCCATTCTCAAGGTGACATCTGGTTGGCACTGGGAGATGTTTCTGGTAAGGGAGTACCCGCTGCTTTATTCATGGCAAGTGCTATGTCTGTGATGCGACGAGAACTTTCTCAAGAAAATCCCCCAGACCCTTACGAAATAATGGAAAATCTTAATACTGGTCTCTGTGACGACCTTATTAGTAACAATTGCTTCATTACAATGGTTTTGGCTCGTTATACACCAGAAACTGGATTATTAGCTTATGCTAATGCTGGTCATATATATCCCTTGGTTTGGTCTCAAACTGCACTGCTAAGTACAGAAAATCAGGATTCTAATCAAGTGCAACCAAATTTTCTCAAGGACCGTGGCATTCCCCTAGGAATATTGCCAAAATGGAAAGGAAAAGCAGGTACTATAGACTTGAATTCAGGAGATGTATTTCTACTGACAAGTGATGGCATCACTGAAGCTACAGTAGTTCAAGAGGCTACTGATGGTGGAAAACAAACTCGTGTAATGCTGCAACAAGAAGGTTTATGGCAACTTTTAAAACAGCACAAAAGCCAAATAGACCTAAATAGTTTATTAGCTTATATCCGAGCTAATAATCAAGTTCAAGAAGATGACCAAACTATACTATCTCTGGAGGTTCTGTGAATTTATGAAAACCGAGCTTCAGGTGCCAAGCGACTTACGCTTTTTAACTATTGTCGAGCACTGGTTATTGAGCAGTTTAGAAGTAGAGCTAGGAGAACATATTGATTGGCCTCGTCAATCCAACCGTTTACGCTTGGTACTGGCAGAAGCTTACTCCAATGTGATTCGTCATGCTCATAAAGACCAACCTAATTTACCAGTATTAATACGTTTAGAAGCCAAAGACGGTGGTATTGCTTTGGAAATCTGGGACTATGGTAAAGGTTATAGTGTAGGAGGGTATAACCCACCAACACCAGAAGCTAAACAAGAAAGTGGTTATGGATGGTTGATTATGAATAGATTGATGGATCGTGTAGATTATACATTGCAGATAGATGGTAGAAACTGCCTAAAATTACAGGCTAACATACTAGAAAAAGTACAATAAAGCACTTGCTTCATTATTACAAGCTAAATAATGCAACGAAATAGACGGAAGTTGTCAGGCTTTTTCTTTGATCAAGATTAATTTTTGGAGATAAGTCAAAGTACTTCTATAAAATCAAATCTGTTATCAATATTTATTTACTTTGATTATTGTAAAGTTTTAAGTTTTTTTTCTCTTTTTTCATACGTTTATCCTTAACTCTGTTCCCTATTCTCTGTTTCCTGTTCCCTGAGTGTGGCAATATTTGATGAAATTGGTATTACACAACTGAAAAAATATTGCGATAACTATTAGACTTGTAGCTTTATAACTTAAAAATCCCCCAAAAACTTTGTTCTTTAAGGATTGTAGCTATTGGATGGCAAAAATGCTTAGAATTATTCCTCTGTGTAGGTTAGAGTGATTTTTTCCCTTTATTTTAGCGACAACTCTATTATATATATGATAAACCTGATAAGTTTTGAAGGAGAATCTTCTCGAGAATTCAGTCTTACTGTTCCTTGAGCTTGCGGTTTTTGGTAAGGTGAATCTTCTGCATGCTGTGTCTGACGTTGGAGAGGAGAATCTTCTCGAGAATTCAGTCTTACTGCTCCTTGAGCTTGCGGTTTTTGGTAAGGTGAATCTTCT
>NZ_JAAHGK010000665.1:0-4187 GCF_010672505.1 Okeania sp. SIO2B9
CTCCGGTATGTTTAACTTGATTGCTAATTTTTTTAAGTCTGAGTCTGAAGCATCATTTATATCTATTTTGCTCATGTTGTCAGTAGCAGTAGATACTGGTGAATTTAAACTATTAGCAATCAAGTTAAACATACCGGAGCTACCAGAAAAAATTAAAGAAAATCGTCCTTACAAAGATATTAATGAACTGGCGGTCAAAGAAGTTATTAGTCCTCAACAATTAGACTTTGTGAAGAATGATATAACTGTGGCAAAACCTACCCCAGTACCAGAAGAAAATTAATTTTAAAAAAGTTTTTTTTATTGTACTATTTACCCCTACTAATATATTCCTTATTTACTTAGTAGTAACTTAGTAGTAGGGGTAGAAAAAGGTTTTGTATTGAAATTATCTATAGAGAAAATTAATATATTTCAATCTTAAATAAAAGTTAAAATAATGTATTTTGTTGATTAAATGTATATAATTCAGAAGTGAAAATTAAGCAGAAAAAATTAAGACTTGAGAAACTAAAATGATAGAACTTAATACACAAAAAGCTGTAGAGTTATTAAACTCTATTATGGAATTTGAACTAGCAGGAGTAGTGCGCTATACTCACTACTCCCTAATGGTAACAGGACCTAATCGCATACCAATTGTACAATTTTTTCAAGCCCAAGCAAATGAATCTTTACTTCATGCTCAACAAGCAGGAGAAATATTAACAGGTTTAGAAGGTCACCCCACATTAAAAGTTGCTCCAATTGAAGAAACAAATCAACATTCAGTACCAGACCTTTTAAAGGAAAGCCTTAACCATGAAGCTAAAGCTTTACAACTATATAAAAGCTTCTTGCAAGTTGTAGAAAACGCAAGTATATATTTAGAAGAATATGCTCGTACCATGATTGGTCAAGAAGAGTTACATAATATGGAAATCAAAAAAATGTTGCGTGACTACAGTTGATTAATATAACCTAGAGTAAATCTCTAAAATTATCATAGCAATCCGTCTAAAAAATGTGAATATCTGCCCAGAAATTACATATTATTTAGGATTAGAGAAAGAGCAATCGGATTGCTTCATTTTTCTCCAATACCAAAGAAAAATATCAACTATTTTGAGAAAATTTTTGTGATTATTTACCAAAAATCATCCGCTTTTTTATTGCTAAATATGCCATTGGTGATTGGAGGTATGAAATCAGTAATTTAGGTAAATTAAGAGTAATTATTTGAATGGCAAGATTAGATATTGTCTTTACTGAATTGACCGAAAAGCACATTTCTTTCTCCTGACTCGGTCCTCCTGACTCCTAAGTAGGGTTTGCTGAAAAAGTATTTTAGTAGGGGTAGGAAACAGGAGACAGGAGACAGGAGACAGGAGAAAAGGGTCGGGAGCGAGGAAGTAGGAGCGGGCGTTTTGTAAGAATGATTTTTCTGCCCAACTATGCGCCTAAAATACTAACTTTTTGAGCGTGAAGAGCTGAAACAGGCGCACTTTTTTCGTTCCCAAAAAGGCACTTGTCTTTATATGTCAATGCTTTTATATTTAATCAGCAAGCCCTAAGTAATTAAGGTTAATATCATACAGTAATTCACCAACGCCCTAAATATTTATTCATCTTCATTAGGTAGAGAAGGAACAGAAGGAAAAGATTTTATCCACTTTTGATTAATACTCCAATCCAAAACAAGGCCAGCCACAGCAAAAGCCACTACACTTTCTATACCCAAGACCATTAAAGGCCATAAATCAAGAAACCTATCCTCATAACTTAATCCCACATCAATTTGTCCCAAACCTCTGACACTGCCAAAGGCCACGACTGCTCCGGATTTTAGATGGGGGTTGCTGTCCTGACGGATAATATAACGATAAGTCACGCCAAACAGAAAACCACTAATAAAAGCAATGGCGCACTGAAACAAAAAATTCCAGCCTAGAGCTATAATTTCTAAATCTGCCAATAACTCAAACTTATGGGCCAAAAATAGGCTGTTGCCGAAAGCGATCGCCCCAGAGGTTAAAAATAGGGAAATACCAGCTATAGTTCCTGCTTTTAGAGATTCTATTCTTTCAGCAAAGGTAAAATTTGATGAGTATTTGACCATATATCATATTATTGATTACCACCGAAGGGTATCAACCATCAGTTTTTTGTCTCACTTATCTTACTATTGTTTTCAAGACTGGTTAAGATACTTAAATTGATACGCAAATTGCGATAAACTTAATATTATTATTCTGTTTGATACTTTTGATAGTCAAAATACCCTAAATCAAATATTATAAAATTTGAAGTAAATGTTTACCTTTTTCTAAATGTAGTTATGGATATTTTGTCATTAGGCTGGGTTTCACTTTTAGTTGTGTTCGGCTTCTCTATTTCGATGGTAGTCTGGGGTCGTAACGGTTTCTAGAAACTAAGCATCCGTTTTTATAAACCTAATTTTTTTGATGCGATCGCACTAAATAGCTTTTCTGAGCAACACCAGAGATGGGGTAGGTTTGTTACCTCTCCCCATCAACCTTAGAAAATAACATTGCTTAACCAATAATTATTTATATAAAATTCCTCCTCATCTTCTCAAGCAAATATCAATCAAAAAATATAGGTAAGCAGAATTACTTTTATCCCTACTTATTGAAAAAAATAGAAAATAACTATATTTTAATTATTGACTTTTTAATAAAAAGTGTCAATAACTTTCTATAACTATGGCTAATCCCCTAGAGCCAGAAAAATCAGTAATTTGGAACAGACGGCAATTCTTAAAGCTAGGTTTAGTAGGTAGTGGAGTAACTTTAGCTGGCATTACCACTCAATATATTATACCTGCATTGTCATCATCACTCGAAGCTAGGGCAGCCATCAATACTAGAGTTGTTGGGAAATAAAAATTGAACAATGCTCAAAAGCTTATTCTATAAGGTTTTCAGGATTCTAGGACTTAAAAACGCTATAAACTTTGACCAATAAGGGTTTTAGCCTTTTTTTTAGCTTAATTCCCAACAACTCTACTATAGAATTAAATCCTACAAATACCCTAAGAGAATTTGATTATGGAATTATCAAACAAGAAAACGGTCGTCAAATCCGAGAATTTCAGATTAAAGCAATTAATTCTAAATTACAACTAAATCAAGCAGTATCCTTTATTAGTTGGAACTATAATGGTCGGGTGCCTGGGCCAACATTAAGAGCAACAGAAGGGGAAAGAGTCAGAATAATTTTCGAGAACGAAGGTGGTCACGCCCACACAATGCACTTCCATGGCATTCATCCAGCAGAAGTAGATGGAGTGCGTCCAGTGCGTCATGGGAAAACAACCATTTATGAATTTGACGCTCAACCTTTTGGCGTTCATCTCTATCATTGCCATATTACTCCAGTAACTCGTCATGTCAGCAAAGGGTTGTACGGTATGTTTTGACTATATCAATAGACATCTCCAATAATAAAAAATCAAATCAATTATCGCACAGAAATTATTAATTCTTTCCCCCTACTCTGTACGGACGTTGCATGGAACGTCCCTACCACTCCCTCTTTTGTGGAGATATAGCAATGTGCGCTGGCATATTTACAAATTGCAGGAGGTGTCCAATAGCTAAAAGTCTTATATGATTCCTACGGAATGCTTGCGCAAACGGTTTTTTATTCCCCCAGATGAGCTGTTGCCTGTTGCCTGTTGCCTATTGCCTGTTGCCTGCGCGCAGCGCTATATCTATTAGACATCTTCATAAATTAAATACTCAAATTTGAGCTTTGATCGACTATTTATGCTGTCGCTCACAAACTAGAACAGTTCCCTTTTCTCCCCGTGTAATGCGAAGTTCTTCATCTAAATAAAGCACTTCTAAAGGACCTTTAGGCGATCGCTTCATTGTAAAAGAAATTTCTCCTGTTTCTGTATTCATGCCTTTGGGTGGCACTAACCCAAATATCAACTTTAAAAATACAGACATTAATTGTTCTTTCAACCCTTTCTTTGATAATTTATCGTTGACTAAATATATCTTTCCAAATTAACAAATTTTCACCCTTTTGTGGAGTTAAAGTTCCTCCAGTAAATTCGACTTGTAAGGTTTTATTATCGGCAGGATAACAAACACCTAAATTACGAACAATACCTTTTAATGGTGGGAATAATTCATCAATAATACTAAACTCAACTACAATATCATGGCTACGTTTTT
>NZ_JAAHGK010000666.1:0-4185 GCF_010672505.1 Okeania sp. SIO2B9
GCATCCATATCTTTGTTAAAAACATTATAACCAGAATTTTTTAAGGTAAAACCATCTTCAGCAGAAATTTCTCCGAATACTTTAAAACATTGGATAGGAATAGCTCTTCAATAGATTGGTTTATGTCAGAAGTTCCCTATAGCTATACTGTCTCTATTGAAAGTAGTTTTGACCCTTCTCACGCCCAGTTTTTGCATGAAGGAATTTCTGGTTTTTCTCCAGAAAGAGCTATTCCTATCCAATGTTTTAAAGTATTCGGAGAAATTTCTGCTGAAGATGGTTTTACCTTAAAAAATTCTGGTTATAATGTTTTTAACAAAGATATGGATGCTACGCGAAAATTCAGCCCTCCATGTTCTAATACAACAATATATGAATTTTATAATGGTAAATCTGCTTTGTTTTTATTGTATTTTGTACCAACAAAACCAGGTTATTGTAAACATATTGGTAGGTTTATTTTTGATGCTGCTCCCCAAAAACGTAACTTGTGGTTTGAACTCCTACCAAAGTATTTACAAACAGGATTAAAACACTTATCTAGCTATAAGTTAAGTGACCAAGATATATCAATGTTAGACTTTCGGCCTATCAGCGAATTAACAGATAATAAAACTTGGCAAAAATCCTATTTCATGCCTTCATTAGCTGATGTTGGTATAGTTACTTTTCGCAAATGGTTAGATGAATTTGCGGGGGGGAAACCTGAATGGCAAGGAATAAAAGAAACACCTTTTCTAGAATTAAATGATGAACAATTATACGACCGCTGGCACAGACATACAAAGCATTGCCCTAGTTGTCGGCAATCTCTAATTTTGATAGACAAAATCAAAGATTTTTGTCAAAATTTTACAGCAGTTTTAGCAATTTTAGCTTTATTTTTAATCGCAATTAATCTGTCAGTAAAAATTATTTTGCTACCAGTCTTACTGAGTATATTGAGTTTAATTTGCTCTTATAAATTAGACTCCATAAGACAAGGTTTTCTGACCAGTATTCCCAAAACAGGTTTACCTGTGGTCAAATTGTATTAGGACTCTTCAACAATTAATTATTAATTATTAATTATTTAGGCCCTTGTTTGCCATACATTTCTATATCCGAAATATCGATTCAATACCAACTTGATACGGTCTCGGGGTCTCCCGTTATAATTGCGAGATTTAACGGGAGGGGAATTGCCGACAACAAGGTTATGTAGGTGTCGATTGATGTTCAACATATTGCTTTAATTGCTCAATAGTTACACCTCCGCAGCTAGCAACAAAATAAGAACCCGTCCACAGTACAGGTTTCCTGTAAAACCTAGCTAGGTAATCAGCAAAGTCTCTCCGGATCAACCTACTCGAAACAGTCTTGAGATTGGCTATAAATTTGCTCAGTTGAACTTTTGGGTTAAATGTGATTAACAAATGTACATGGTCAACTTCACCATTAAACTCTACTAATTCACACTCCCACTTTTGACAGGTTTGATCAAATATTTTATTTAACTGCTGCAGCATTTCAGAGGTAATTACTTTTCTTCGGTACTTGGTGACAAATACGATATGAACAGTAAGAGAATAAACAGACCTAAAACCTTTATTATAGTTGCTTGACATAACATAGCAGTAAATGTAAAATCAAAATATGATAATTACTTATTGCTATAAAATCAAGCCCACTTCTGAACAGTCAGCAAAAATTGACTATTGGCTAGAGTTGCTCAGGAGGCATTGGAATTACGCTAATGGTCAAAGACTAGACTGGTTAAATAGAACTAGGTGTCAATTAGACCGATGCTCAATAGTATCATGTCCTATCGGCGAGATTCCTGGCAAGCCTGATTATTATTTTCAACAATCAGCACTTAAACAAACAAAAATTCTCTTTCCAGAATACAAAGACATCTATTCTGAAGTTCAACAAATTAACTTACAAAGGTTGGATAAAGCCTGGAAACGTTGGTTAGTTCCAGATCAAACAGGCAAGAGATTTGGTAGACCAAGATTCAAGAAGTCTGGCAAATTAAGGTCATTTTGTTTTAGTAGAGTTAATCATCCTAAAGCAGCAGTTAAATTTGATGGCAAGCAAATTATTATTAGCAGGTTTGGTGCTATTCCAGTAATAGTTCATAGACATATTCCAGATGGGTTTACGATCAAAACTGCAACTATAACCAAAAAAGCTGATGGCTATTATGTCAGTTTTAGCTTGGAAGATAAGTCAGTTCCTAATCTAATTCCTACAGAGAATATAAAAACTGCTGTGGGTATTGATGTCGGCCTCAAAGAGTTTCTGACGACCAATACTGGAGACACTGTTTCTGTTCCTAATTTTTATAGAAAATCTCAATCTAATTTAGCTAGAAAACAAAGTAAAGCAGCTAGAAAAGAAATTGGTTCTAATAACTGGAAAAAGGCTCAAAATAGAATAGCTAAATTACATCAACATATTGCTAGACAAAGAGAAGAATTTCATTACAAAACTGCCCATAAATTAGTTAAAGAGTATGATTTAATTGCAGTTGAAAACCTTAACATTAAAGGTTTAGCCAGAAATAGCAAATTATCAAAATCAATCTATGATGTAGCCTGGGGTGCTTTCATTGAAAAATTGAATGCAGTGGCGGTCAAACGCGGTGTTCATGTAGTCAAAGTCACTCCTCATAATACATCACAAAATTGTTCAAATTGTGGTCATAAAGTACCTAAAACTTTGTCAGTTAGAACTCATTCTTGTCCTAAATGTAAAACAGTTTTAGATAGAGATGAGAATGCAGCAGTTAACATATTAAATAGAGCATTAAACGAGGTGGGTATCATCTTGTCTGCTTGTGGAGGCTTAGACGTTGGTCAGCCTATGTTCGCGTAGCGTTGCGCCAGCAAAGCAAGAAACTTTTGAAACTTGGGTTCAATTATCTTTGTTTTAGAAGCTCCCGTTATAATCGCGAGATTTAACGGGAGAGACTTCACTTACATAACTTCTCTATTTTTTCTAGTATTATTAGTAGACAGCTAGCAATTTTTAATTATTGATGAAAGAAATAATCAACAATATCTTAACTCGTCTGGGTCAAGTTAAACTACCTACTCCATCATATTTTGAGACCCTAAAAACTTACACTGTCAAAAAAGTATCAGATGCCGATACTTTTGATGTTATTTCTGATGAAGATAACCAGGAAATGACTGTACGTTTCGTTTATATTGATACTCCAGAAACTTCTAAAGGATGGGGAGATTCACAGGTGGAAAAAATGAATCGTAAAAATGAAAATCAAATATATCGTAGTCAATTTGAATGGGGAGAAAAAGGCAAAGAGCGACTCCAAGAATTAGTTGAAAAAAGTGGTAATAAAGTCAAAGTTAAAGTTACTGGAGAAGAAAAACGACCAGGGCGATCGCCACGTTGTTTTGGTGAAGTTTATTTATTAGATGGTACTTTTGTACAATACATTTTAGTCCAGGAAGGCTTGAGTCGAATTTATTATGATTATATTAGCGAATGTCCAAGAGACACTGCAATAATGTTGTTATTAGCAGAAGCGGATGCTCAGATAAATCAACGTGGAATATGGCAAGAATCTCAATCAGAATTTATTCCACCTTGGGTGTTTCGTTCCCTGAAGAAAAAACAAAGGTCTTTTCTGAGAGATATGAGTCAAGACTTGAAAGAAGGTACAATTACTGAAGCTGATTTTGATGCTACATTTAAACTCAAATTACAGGAGCAAGACCAGATTTTATCAACTCTTTTTGAAGACTTGAAAAATGGTGTCATTACTCAACCTGAGTTTGAAGATAAAGTTCAAGAACAAGCTAATAATTTATTTGCACAATAATTAATTTTGACAAAATATTCAAATTATTGAAATACTGAGGCGATCGCTTTTGTGGGTGGCTCAAAAATCTCAAAACTATTGTACAATAGAAAAAATAGCTCCAAAACTACAACGTTGGAGTTTTTTTTAATTGAGCTATTCTATTGCCAGAGTCAGGTAAAAGCCAGAAATTATCCTCAGTGTTTCAATTGAGTGGCACTCTCGGCGATCGCTTTTGTGGGTGCCTCAGAAATCTCAAAACTATTGTACAATAGAAAAAATAGCTCCAAAACTACAACGTTGGAGTTTTTTTTAATTGAGCTATTCTATTGCCAGAGTCAGGTAAAAGCCAGAAATTATCCTCAGTGTTTCAATTG
>NZ_JAAHGK010000667.1:0-4184 GCF_010672505.1 Okeania sp. SIO2B9
GAGATGATTAATTCAAAAATTAATAATTAATAATTACTTCTCCTTCTCCTTCAAATGAATAGGATTGGCGAAAAGTATTTTTTTGATTTATTTATTCTTGAAATCAGAGACTTTAAAGTTTAATTATTCGCTAAACAGGGAAGAGGAAAATTATCGCAAATAATTGAGAATTTCTATATTAATTTACTTGATAGTTAATTGGGATTTAATAATAATAAAATCTGCCTCTTAATATGAAATTTGGTTATGCAGTTGTCGCAATCTATACTTACATTCAATGCAGATATAAAAAGTCGGAATATCCCTAGATAATTTCCACTTTCATCCTTCCTTTTCTCCTTTCTACTGACTACTAAATTATACGATAACTAATTATCCGGATACTATATTAAGCTATTCCAATCATTCAATAACTTCTGTTATTGAATTGTAGGTAGTGGTGTACAAGTATTTATTTTTGTAGTTTTGTTTCTGATAGTGAAAGGGATTTACTTATAAATAGTACTACATCTACAGGACTACCGAATTGTAGAAATAAAGTTATTATGGGTAGGATTATGCACTACTACAACGAAAAAAAGAATAGTAAAAACTTCAAATCAATGCAATAGTAAATCTCTGACTCCTCAGAAAAAAACTCTTTCAGATTTGGTGAAAGATTATCTAAAATATTACGATAATTACTATACTTTTCAAGAACAATGGTGGGGCGATAAAAGTCTGAATTGGGAAGGTGCTTTAGAGAGAGTTTGGATGTCTAGGTTTCCAGATGGCAAAATACACTCTCATCAGCGTCGAGTATCCTCTAAATTAGCGGTAGGATTGAGAATTTCACTAGCAGATGGCCTACAACCTCCCTTAGAGACCTTCGAGCAACTTTATGACTGGGTAGAATCTGTTACTAATCGGGTTAAGGGTCTGGGAGCAATGACAACTTATGATGTAGCTCAACGCTTGGGTATGTGGTTACAGTTATACCCAACTATAGTCTACCTTCATCAAGGAACGTCGGCTGGTGCTGAAAAATTCAATGTAAGAGGAAAGACTGCCCCTCTTGATGTGTTCCCTCCAGAAATTTAATAGTTAGGAGCTGCTCATGCGGAGAATTTTTTGTGTATTTACAAAGAGCATTTTATTTCAACTTCAGTTGTTTGATTAGATAGGTAGGAATCCTAAATCAAATCAAAGATTATGATATAATATCATGTCAGGATAATAAGTGATAAAAAAATTTTTGTTTGTAGTTTTTTAAATTGAGTTTCCACTCGTTTAATTTGAGAGTAAGCATATCCCGCAAAAGAAGCTCTGATTTTCTGGGAAATAAATGCCTGACGATAGGAAATTAGCTTTTTTCCCACTGGCGATAAATGTAAGTAAAATTCTGAATCTAACCACAGAGTTTCTAACATATTGGGATTGTTGTTATAGACCAAGGTCAGAAATTTTCTTAACTCATAAACCACACAATCTTTGACATTATCTAATACTGGATATAAACCTATTCCTGGTTCATCCCAACCTCGGTCTTTTTGTTCAACAGATTTGAAACCTAAATAATAATCTTTGGGAGCAATAAAAACGCCTTTATAATCACAATCTGATGAAGGTGTGGAAGTACCGTAAGCTTGAGAACCTGTCAGGGCAAGTAATATTAATCCTGATTCTACTGTTTTTCTATCCATTCAAATCAAAATTCAAAATTCAAAAGTTATATAAGAAGATCCTTGGGGCTTTTGATCGCTTTTTTTCAGAGGGATCGCTTCGGTGTATTATTTATGTTACTAATATATTACAAAAAAAAATATTCCTGCCATCTGGTAAAGATGTTGATTGACTGTTGTGAGAATGTGATACTCTACTATTGCGTATGTCAAAATAGTAATGAATATATTTTTAATTTCTAATTTTTAATAATCCTAGTTGTTTGTGTCGGTTGACTTGTGAGAGTAGTTTGATGAGAGCGCAAATGACTTCAAGTTCAGTTTTCACAAGGCTTGATACTCTACTATTGCGTATGTCAAAATAGTAATGAATATATTTTTAATTTCTAATTTTTAATTAGTCATAAATATGATCCTTTGTGTTGGGTCATATCAAATCCGGTTAAACAGCCATAGAATGGTTAAGTTAGGAGGAGTCAACCCACCCCTAACCCCTCCGGTGGAGGGGGAGTCAGTCGGACCTCCTCAGGAGGAGAAAGAATTACAAAGATAAACGTAGTTATGGCGATTGAAGATTTTTTTTATGTCCAATTAAACGGATTTGATATCAGAGTGTTTTGAGATGAACCACATCGTCACAATCACGCGCCCAGTAGGGAAGTTCCATGGAACGTCCCTAATGTGGTCTACCGTGCAGGAAAACCGCGCTACCGGATTTGATATCATCTCCCCATATACTCAAATTTATTCTGCTATTTGAGAATACCGACGTTTAGTTCTCGACTATGAACAACTACCAGAGATTAGTGAAGCTCTGATTTACACTGCAATAATTAGATTAATGTTACAAAGGCTTGGTGCTAAAAAATCTGGCTGTTCTTAAGATTTGTTTTACAAACAGTCTCTAAGATCCACATCGAAAAACATATCTCGTTTTAAGAAGGGTCTTCTGTTGTTTCTCGTTATTAGGTCCACACCCTTTATTTCCTTTGGTAACTCTGTAAATATTAGCCCTGAAGTATGGATCACTAGTATATGAACAAACCGTCCGGGTTAGCTCCTGTGATAAATCTCGAATATTATAATTTTGCACTCCTTTACTTTGACATGATTGAGGCATTACTTTTTGATAATTCCAGTGATCTTCCATACAAGTGTGGGCAGCATCTCTTGCTCTTCTCCGACATCTATTTGGTACATTATGACCGCATCCTCTTCTGGCATTAAATCTACCTACTATTACGCCGTTTTTAGCGGTTAAACTTGAACTTTCTACCTGATAGTACCCAGTACAAGAACGCTTAATATTTCCTGCTAGCCTGATAGGATTCTCAGTTTTATCAATGAAAGGTTCAGGGTCTATATTTTGTGCTCCTTGAGTATGGGATGGATAGTTAACTATTAGTCCTAAGATCAAACTCGACGCTAAAGTTAGAGGTATCCCTAATTTATAAATTTCTTTTATATTCATAAGTCAGACCTCCCCAATAAGTGTTGTATTGAAATTACTCCTTAACTGTCCTTGGTCTCGCTCACTTTTAATATCTCAAAGTAAATCCACTCTGTCTGTTTCTTTTGTCTCCGTGTACACTATTATCTTATAATCAAAAATTTCAATTACATACATTTTGATAAGTAATTTTACTTAACTACACTGATCTTAATTTCTTTGTGTAAGTATCAAAATATTAAAACCTTACACACCTTGATATATCTTAATTTTAAAGATGGTAGCTTACCCTAAATGCCATAGATCCCAAGCATTCTCCCATATTTGCTTCACTGACAAGTACCCCTAGTAGTAACCCTTGAGTATCAACCAAGATATGACGATACCCGGCCTTTTACTTTTTTACCGCCATCATAGCCATATACCTCCCCCTGCTTGCTCCGTCCTTACGCTGAGGTTTCCTCAGCGCGGGCGGTGCGCTTTTTGCCGTTGTTTTTACCGCCATACGAATCGACAACTGCTGCAGTAGGTTCTGGGTGTCGTGTTTCGAGTATTCTTGTTTCTCGCCGTAGAGTATGATTTATTTCCTCCCAAACACCATGTCGTTGCCATTTACGTACATTTAGTTGATACAGTTTGCCAAGGTGGTAGATCATAGGGCAAAGAACGCCAATGACAACCAGAATAAAAGATATAGAAGATACCATTAACTACTTCTGTGAGATTAGTGTTTGGTTTTTGCCCTCGTTTTTGAGGTTTTGGTAGCAAAGGTTCTAGTAGCTCCCACCTAAGCGATCGCTTAGGTAACTGGCATAAGATTTTCGGGACATTGATTTGACACTCATCGAGGTTTTGGTAGCAAAGGTTCTAGTAGCTCCCACCTAAGCGATCGCTTAGGTAACTGGCATAAAATTTTCGGGACATTGATTTGACACTCATCATTGATTTTTTTATCATTTTCTTTGTGGGTTTAATACCCCACCGTCAACGGGGGTGTTCACGCATTACTTGGGGGAGCGAATCCCCATGTAATTTTCCTCCTGTCTCCTGTCTCCTGTCTCCTGTCTCCTTCT
>NZ_JAAHGK010000668.1:0-4183 GCF_010672505.1 Okeania sp. SIO2B9
GCCATCGAGCGTTTCGGCATCAAGCTGCCCGGTGGTTAGCAAGCGGAAGGCGGCGAGAAGCCCGCCGTGATCCAGCACCGCGCCCAAGGGATCGGTGAGGCGCGCGGCGGTCTGCGCGGCCAGCACGTAGCCGCCGGCTACGTCTGGGGCTTCATGATCTTCGACCAGCCCGCGCGCCAGGGCGATTTTGCCGCCGGGCAAGGGGAGCGCGCCATCGAAACCGCCGCGCAACACGGCCAGATCGGGGGCACCGAGCCGCGCACCGAGCCGCGCCATGCTGGAATTATTTGCGGAGGTCGCACAAGGCGGCCCGCTGATCCGCGTGATCCGGCTCAAAAGCTGCGCGCCGATCTCAGCGCGGGCCAGCAAGACTTCAATAATTAAGTAGTTAGTATAATTCAATAACGTTAAGAGCGATTATTAGCAAGTAAGTGTATATTATTCTTATGTTTACTACTCCCCCACTCCCCCATTCCCCAACTCCCCTTTCTTCCTCTAATACCTACGATTAATTCTATCTCTAGCAGCTACTCCTAAAAAATATTCTATAGGTTGCTCCGAATTAGAAACAACTACAAATTGATAATAACCAGAGGTTAGGGTTTGACCCCTCCATAGATTTATATTTCGATCTTCTACTAATGCTCTAGACCTACCACGATACTTTTCAGGAGGATAAATAGATAAGAAAACTTCTGGAGAATTAACTCGTAACCTGACGCGTAAAATTTGGTCTGCTTGTATCCATGCTAAATAAATTTTACCTTCTCCTGGTTGTAAATTACCATTCACAACTTCTCTAAATGAACCTGGTGTAAAACGAATTTCTTCTAAAGATTTTCTACTTTGTAAAGCTTTCATTGTATCGGTAGCGATCGCTTGCCAAATTTGACCCATTGGTAAACCAATTATGTTTTTTCCACGGGGTTGTTCTGAGAATAAATAAAAAAATCGAGCATCGGTCAAATCATTAAAAGCTGTACTACTAATATTTAATCTATGAAGTTGAGACTTCCATCGATAAATATCATCTTTACTATAATTTCCTAATCTACGACGAGCATCTAAACTTAGCGTTTCTAGTTTGTTAAGTAACTGGTTTGCTATTTCATACCACCGCCACTTCCATAATTTATCTTCTGAAGTTTCATCACTCAAAGTTTGCCCTTTTTTTTGAGGATATTTAGCGTAGAAAAAGTCATCTACTAAAGGAAAAAAGAAAGACTCTTCAATGCCAGATTTTTGGAGGCTATCGCTCAATTCTTGGGGTTTCTCTTTGACAATTTTATCTTTTTGATTAGAGTTGTATTCTAACCAAAAATTACCAGCTATCCAACCTATTCCTCCCATGCCAAATATTGTTACTAATACTAATAAAATTGTTGACCAAATTGAAAATTTTTGAGGGTTATTAGTCGTAGCTGGAATTTGGGAAACTGGTGTTGTTGTGACATTGGAGATTTGATCTGCGGTAATAGGTTGAGTGGAGATGACATTTGGTGCTGCTTGGGTCGGTGTTAGGTCAGTGCTAGAAGCAAAATTTTCAAGCTCTGCTATAACTTGACTAACTGTAGAATAGCGATCGCTTGGTTGAGGAGCTAACATTTTATCTAGCACATTACCTAAATTTGGACTAATGCTAATTATTTTGCGCCAGTTAAAGGTTAAATCGTGAGGATCTATTAAAAAAGAGGGTTCTTTTCCTGTCAGTAATACTAAGACTGTTGCTGCTAAAGCATATAGGTCGCTGTTGGCATTAATCATCCCTAGTCGCATTTGTTCGTCTGGTGCATATCCGACTTTACCCAACCTTGTTGCTTGGAGCGAAATACCATGAGCATATTCAGATACTACTTTTGTTGCTGTTTCTTTGACTCCACCAAAATCTATTAATACTGGCAGTTTATCGGAGCTTCGCAGAATGATATTATCTGGGGAAATGTCGCGGTGAATAACTCCCAAGTTATGAATATATTCTAAGACTGGTAATATTTGTAGTAAAAATTTTGTTACTTCTGTTTCGCTAAAAAAAGTGCCTTGACGTTTGCGGTTTTCTAGCAAAGCACGATAAGTTTTACCTTCTACATAATCTTGTACTAAAAATAGGTATCCTTCTCCATCTAATTTAACGCGAAACATTTCTCGGAACCCGGGTATTTGTGGATGTCGCAATTTATAAAGTACCCCTGCTTCTCTTTCAAATAATTCTTGGGATTTTTGTAAGGCATAACTACCGTGTACTTGGGGGGCAAATTCTTTGAGTACACAGGGTTCTTGGAAACGATGGTTATCTTCTGCGAGGTAGGTGCGTCCAAAACCACCATGTCCCAATTGTTTGACTATTTTATAGCGGTTAGTGAGTATTAGTCCGGGATATATAGGGTTATTCATAAACAGGGATTATGGTTAGTTTGGGTCCAAGTTAGGGTTATTTCATTATATTTAAGTTGAACTTTCCGTTACAAAAATCGAAATTATAGGTTTAGGGGTATAAAGGTTAGGGATAATTTAATTCTGTTAAAAATCAGAGGTTATATTTAATTTAATCTATTATCTCTACAGGGTAGCTGATGATGTGACTGTGATAGTGGTTTTAACTAATTACCTTAAGTTCGTAATTTTGATTTATTAATCATTGGGATTTATGAATTTATGAAAATAGTTGAAAAGTAATTTTATTATTGGCATAAACTAATTTCTCAATGATTGACTGCTTTGTTTCCTAAACTGGTGAGGTATGAAAATCAATTTATCGGCTTTTCCCATTTTGTGAAGCACTCGGATGTGAGTGTTGATATTTTCAATATGTTGCGTATGTCGCAATAGTCATTTCATTTTATGAAGCTCCAAAATGACTACTTTGTTTCCCCTGACTGGTGAGGTGCGAAAATCAATTAATCTGCTTTTCCCATTTTGTGAAGCACTCGGATGTGAGTGGTGATATTTTCAATATGTTGCGTATGTCGCAATAGTCATTTCATTTTATGAAGCTCCAAAATGACTACTTTGTTTCCCCTGACTGGTGAGGTGCGAAAATCAATTAATCTGCTTTTCCCATTTTTTTCTTCTATATCCCCTATTCCCTATTCACTATTCCCTGACTTCTGCAAGAAGTCTAATTTTCTGGATTTGTAATTTCTCCCATAAACAAAATAGTGCCAGAATTATTATCTCTAATGGCAAAAAAGAAAGGACGATTAACTAACATATCGACAGTTATTACTTCACTTTCCAATGTTATTCTTACACTGGTAGTTGCTGCTGCTTCTGTTCCAGTTTCATTCACTTCAACAAATGTTTTATGCTTAACTTCACTGATAAATAACTTCTCACGACTCATTCCAGAGAAGTCTGCTCTTCCACCTTGAAAAGCTATTTGCATTCCTAAAGATTTCAACATATTATTGAGAGTCACTTCATATTCATTTTTCAACGTTGGCAAACCTAAATTAACTTCGTAACTTTCAAACTGTTTCATCCAATTTTCCCAGTTTTTTTGATTCAACACTTGATAAAATCCCTCTAAACTGACTTGTTCCCTGGGGAGAAATATATACATACTAACCAGACCTTTTTTATAGGGCAAACTCACTGCCTGAAAATATTGATTCTCGTAATATAAATGTCTTGACGATTGGAACATAATTGGATGTTGTTTTTGAGTTCCATTGGCTAAATAAAAAGGCATATCTTTAGTAGAATATTCAGAAAATTGTTCTTCCCAATTGCCCTGAAAATAAATAGCATTTAATAACACCATGACATCCTCGGGTTCGAGTTTTTGAATAATTTGATCTATTTTGCCTTCAGTTTTATCTTTTACCCAATTATTGATAATTTTCAGACTTTCAGGATCGTCAAAGTCAATTTCTCTTACCTGACTCTGATAAAAATCTTGATTTACTTGGATAAAACTTGGATAAAAAGATATTCCCTTTCTAGTCCAGATTGAGTTAGCAATATTTAATTTAATCTCGGGATTTAAACTATTTAATAAAATTCCTAAATCCTGATTTGCTTGATTAATTTCCTCTAAACTCATTCCCTGAAAGTTTAAAGTTTTAGCCATAGCTTCTTGAGTTTTGCCAGCAGCGCCATTGTAGGTCATTGATAGAGCGATCGCTATACTTATTGGTGAGATAAAAACATTTTCATTGGATTTGGATTTCTGAATTTCTGAAAA
>NZ_JAAHGK010000669.1:0-4180 GCF_010672505.1 Okeania sp. SIO2B9
TATGGCAAGAAATTGGGGGTAGACCTAGAAAACGATCCAGATCTGGCGATGAATCCAGAAATTTCGGCCCAGGTACTCACCTGCTATTTCAAGGAGCGAGGTGTGGATGATGCCGCCCGTGCTGGTTGACTGACCTTGATCAAAGAGTCCTCGTCCGCTCGAAAGCAAGAGAGGGAAAAGTTGATGGGCATTCGGCAGTTATATAGAATCCGGGTAATTAGTTATCGTATCGCTCTAGGAGTCAGGAGTCAGTCCTCAGGAGTCAGGAGAAAGAAAAGATTGAAATAGCATGAATTTTTAAATTTGTATTCAGTAGAACATCTGTATTAAGAGAAAGTAATTTTGCAATTACTGTATAACCGGATTCTATATTAGATGAAGAAAAATTGGTAGATTTTGTACCTGATGAAGTGAAAATTCATGTAGATTTGGGTTTCCAGGGATGACAGAAGGAATTTGTCAACATCAATCCGACCCACGAAAAAACCTCGATCTCAGGAATTAACTGACCAACAAAAACATCTCAATCAAGAAAAAAGTAGCGACCGCGTCAAAAGTGAACAGACAATATCTGGCGTAAAGAGATATAATGCAGCGAGAGGATTGTATCGAAATCACATTAAAGATGCGCGACGATCGCTTCATGTTCACTGCGGTTGGACTCTGGAATTTCTACTTAATGGCAGGATAATTTAATGATTGAAAGCCAGAATTTTCCCATTTCACTTTAAGGTTTTATTTCGCGACAAGTCTAATATACCTATTTAGATTGTTTTTCCTTTTTTTCTGATTTGTTTATTACTTCTTCCTTCTTCCTTACTGATACTATAACTAAATATTATTAATAACAATGAAATCATCCATAGCAACAGAAACAGACCTTGTACTAATAGGGGGCGGTCATAGCCACGTGATCGCCATTAAAAATTTTGCGATGAACCCCATGCCAGGAGTAAGATTAACCCTAATTACAGATGTATATCATACTCCCTATTCTGGGATGCTACCTGGATATGTGGCAGGTTTATATACCTTCGACCAATGTCATATTGACCTGCATCCCCTCGCAAAATTTGCCGGAGCTAGGATATTTGTAGACCGCGCCATTGGTCTAAACCTGGAAAAAAATCAGGTAATTTGTGCTAACCGTCCACCCGTAACTTTTGATGTACTATCCATCGATATTGGCAGTACTCCCGCTAGCTTAACTGTACCGGGAGCAAGAGAATATAGTATTCCTGTCAAACCCATATCAAAATTTCTCACCTATTGGCATCAGATAACAGCAACAGTTGCTCAGTTACCAGAACAAAAAATCTGTATCGGAATAGTTGGAGGTGGTGTCGGGGGTGTGGAGTTAGCATTTGCTGTACAAAGTCATCTCCACAACATTTATCAGAATGCTAGACAACCGACTAATAACCTGGAGTTGCATCTGTTTCATCGAGGTACAAGACTATTACCCGGACGCCATCGTTGGGTGGGAAAGCAAGTTGAGAAAATTCTGAAAAGTCGCGGTGTGGTATTGCATTTAGAAGAAAATGTGACTGGGGTGAAGAGTAAGGATGGGCAAGACAGTGATTTTGCCACGGATGCACGGATGAGTGAGCGGAAAATTCTAGACTTTGCACCCAAAATTATTGAGTGTAATTCGGGATTACAAATAGAATGCGATATCCTATTTTGGGTAACTCAAGCATCTGCTGCACCTTGGTTACAAACAGCGGGGTTAGCAACAGACGCCAGTGGCTTTATTTTAGTCAATGACAAACTACAGTCAATTTCTCATCCGCAAGTGTTTGCTGCTGGAGATGTGGCAACAATGGTTAACCATTCACGGCCAAAAGCTGGAGTTTTTGCAGTACGACAAGGAAAACCCTTATTGGAAAATTTACAACGCGCTCTCCAGAGAAAACCTCTGAAGTCATTTATACCTCAGAAAAAATTCCTGATTTTAATTGGCACTGGAGACCAACGAGCGATCGCTTCTCGTGGCCAAATTGGATTTGGTCCTTACTCTTTACTTTGGCGTTGGAAAGACCACATTGACCGCAAATTTATGGATAAGTTTACTAACCTGAAGATGGAAGGTAGAAGTTATCCCTCTTCTGGGAAAGGTAGAAACAGGAAAGATTCCGAAATTATGCACTGTGCTGGTTGTGGAGCGAAAGTAGGCAGTAAGGTTTTGGAGAAAGTGCTGCACCGCATTCAACAGCAAACACACAGGGATGATATTTTGATTGGTCTGAATACCCCTGATGATGCTGCAGTAGTTAGGGTACCAACAGATAAGGTGATGGTGCAGACTATTGATTATTTTCCGGCATTGGTGGATGACCCCTATTTATTGGGAAAGATTGCGACTAATCATTGTTTGAGCGATTTATTTGCCATGGGAGCAACACCTCAAAGTGCTTTGGCGATCGCTACTATTCCTTATGCTTCATCTACTCAACAAGAGAATGATTTATATCAATTGTTATTGGGAGCAACGGAAATTCTTAACCAAGCAGGTGCTGTTTTGATGGGGGGTCATACAACTGAGGGAGCAGAATTAGCTTTTGGTCTTACCTGCAATGGTTTAGCATTTTCGGAGAAACTATTGTACAACAGTGGGATGCAGTCGGGAGATGTGCTGATATTGACGAAAGCGTTGGGGACGGGAGTGTTATTTGCTGCGGATATGCGTCTACGAGCAAAGGGACGTTGGATTGAAAGTGCGATAAAATCAATGTTGGTTTCAAATCAGAATGCTGCCAAGTTGTTATTGGAATATGGTGCGACTGCTTGTACGGATGTGACAGGATTTGGATTAGTCGGACATTTGCTGGAAATGGTGAAAGCTTCTCAAGTTGCTGTGGAATTGGAAATGGAGGCTATTTCTGTATTGCCTGGAGTGGCAGAAATTTTGCAGCAAGGTATTTTTAGTTCGCTATATCCGGAAAATCTGCGGATATCTGCATCTATTCAAAATTCGGAGCAGGTAAGTACTCATGTTCTTTATCCATTGTTGTTTGACCCACAGACTTCTGGTGGGTTACTTGCTACTGTACCTGCGGAGTCAGCGAGTGCTTGTTTGCAGGCGTTACAGCAGGAATATTCTGAAAGTAGAATTATTGGTAGAGTGTTAACGAAGTCAGAAGTTAGTAGGGGCGAATGGCATTCGCCCTATGAAGTTATTTTTGTAAGGGGTACTTAAGCACCGCTGAGTAAACCATAAAGTAGGGACGTTGCATGCAACGTCCCTACAGGGTTATCCATGTCCGAATAATCAGTGATAAAAAAGTTTTTGTTTGTAGTAGGGCTTTAGCCCTATCTATCTAAATTTCGGGCTGAAGCCCTACTACAAGCTTTAATTACACCTAATCATCCGGACATGATATAACATCGGGAATTTACAGAAATCAAACTGTAGATATACAAATATATTGGGCAACAATTAAAGGAAGAAATATTAACTATGGCAAGTAAACTCTGGCGGAATATTTGGCGAGTTCTCAACACAGAAATAGAATTGAATTTATCAGAAACTGTCAAGGGTGGGGTTGAGTCTGGTAAGGCTGTTTTTGAAATAGCAAAAGCTCTACAAGAAAATAAGGATGCTAAAGAGTTAAAACCTTTTATTGAAAATATTGATTCTGTTTTGGATGTACTAAATTCTCCCCTGGGAAAAGTTGCCGGAGCTGGTTTACCTTTTTTGCCTATTGCAACTGGAATTATTACTTTTATTATTGAAAAAACTCGTAAAGAGCCTACTTTAGAAGATGAAGTACAATTGGTGGCTCAGGTGGCATATTTAGAAAGTTTACGAAGATTTTTAATAGACCATCCTGAAATATCGGAAAAGCTGACAGAAACTGAAGCATCGGAAGCAGTACAAAAACAGATTAAAAACTTGGATGAAGAAATTAATTTTAATGACCAAGATGCTAAGGATACTTTGATTTGTTTCTATGATTCGTCTTTGAGGGAAAAATTTGATGAAATTTTGATTGAACGTTTTAAAGAATCTGGTTTAGCTGAAAATAATGCCAAAATTGTTGCCGAAAGAATCTCTCGCAATACTCACCGTTATATGAAAGAAGCAGTGCTAGAGGTGAAAGACAATGCTAAGAAATTAGCCGGAATTTATGGATATGGGTGGCAACGAGATTTGGAAATTTATGGCAGTATCGATAAA
>NZ_JAAHGK010000067.1:0-11513 GCF_010672505.1 Okeania sp. SIO2B9
TGGATAGTTGGGATAAATGGTAATCCTTTAGCAGGTGTAATGGGGTGGTTTTTTTTAGGAGCGATCGCTTTGTTTATTCAGCGAAAGTGAATTGGTATAACCTAAGAGGTAGTTATATCATGTCTGGATAATAGACATCTCCAGAAAAGAGGGAGTAGGCAGTAGGCAGTAGGGAGGTTGCATGCAACGTCCCTACAGAGAAATAATTGATAATTTCTGTGTGATAATTGATTTTATTTTTGATTTTTACCAGATGTCTAATAGCATTCTGATTCAATATCAAGATGAATTAGCTATTGGAGACCAAGCTATTACTGCTAAGGAATGGAAGCAGTTAGTTAATGCTAAAAGTACTTTGGTGAAGTTTCGGGGGCAGTAATCTTTACAGAACAAGTTTTTTGGGGAATTTTTAATTTATAAAATGACAAGTATAATATTTTAGATAGTTGCAAGGGAAGGAGATTTTTTTTGTGACTGTATACGTTTACCTTTCATCACCATTTTCACTCCACCCCTAGGACCTAAAATTATTCCTCGACGTTGGGGTTTCACAGGTTGATTTTCTGCTAATTCCATCTCTATATTAGATAATAGAGTTGCCAATACTAAACGCATCTCGAAATTTGCTAGTGCCATTCCCAAACAGCGACGACTGCCACCTCCAAAGGGCAAATATTGATAGGTCGAAAACTGCCTCTCTAAAAATCGCTCTGGCTTGAACTTTTTCGGTTCTGGGTACAAATCTTCTCGTTGGTGAGTCAAATAAATAGAACCCGAAATCATTGTACCTGTTTCCAAGTGATAACCCTGCAACTCAACAGGTTGTTTTGTCCGACGAAGAAGTGTCGCAAATGCCACCGGATATATTCGTAGGGTTTCCTGACAAACTGCTGTCAAATAGGGTAAACGGAAAATTGTCATGGGGTCCGCATCTGTTTCCATAGTTTCCAACTCTTCCATTAATTTCTGATATACTTGTGGTTGTTTGTGAATCCAATAAAGTGCCCAAGCAAGAGCATTTGCAGTAGTGTCGTGACCTGCAAATAACAATGTGATCAACTCATCCCGAATTTCTTGGTCTGTCATACCTTGACCTTCTTCATCTCGTGCTAATAACATTAAGGTAAGGATATCAGTACGATTCAGATCTAGTTGAGAGCGACGAGTGGCAATTTCTGTATATAGGAGTTCATTAAGTTGTTGTTGTTGACGTCGATACTTACCCCAAGGACTCCAAGGGCCTAAATCCTTTTGCAACCAGGGAAAAAATAATAAACTAGCTCGGAGTGGAGAGGCTGTAAATTCGATAAAATCTACTAACATTAACCTAATTTGTGATAACCGGGGGCTATCATATAGACCAAAAACAGCTTGGAGTATCACCTGGGTCGTAATTTCTTGCATAAGTTTAAGAGCAATAAATGGTTGACTCACTTTTAAATTGCTAGCTGTTTCTTTCGTGATGTTACAGATTAACTCACCATAGCTCCGCATTCTGTCGCCATGAAAAGGAGGCATTAATAATTTGCGTTCTCGGCGGTGGCGATCGCCTTCTAAGCCAAATATAGAGTACTCCCCAAGCATTGATTGTATAACTTTACTAGCAGGAGTTTCATACTCATTATTATCCTTTGTCAATACCTCCTGCAAAGCTTGCGGACTGCTGACGAAGACAACTTCACCTACAGAAGTCATCATAGTAAAAATATCTCCATACTTCTTGGCATAAGATTCAAGAGTACTGAGTGGAGCGAGAACCAATTGCAGTCTCTGAAAAAGCGGTGGTGTTTTTGGTCCTTTGATTAATTTCATATAGTTACTTGTGAATTTTTGGACTGTTTAATATTAGAAGTTAACAATAGCATTTTATCAGTTTTTTTGTCTCAAATTCAATGCCCTAGTGTTAGACAAATTTTTATGTTGGCGACTGCCGTTTGCGTAGCATTCTGTAGGAAAATAATTAATAATTAATTATTACTTATCTTTGGCCAAGTTCTTTACATTGAAAAAGTTTGATCGACCAAGAGAAGAAAAAATTTTCATTATTAGTCAATCCTCTTCTTTTCAAGTAGAGGTAATTATTAATTATAGCAATTCCCAAGAAGCGTGAGGTACGCGCATTCGTTGGTTCTAGGGAATAGGGAACAGGGAATAGGGAATAGGAGACAAATCAAGATAGGTGTACTTCATTAGGTTGAGAAAAGCTATATTAATTATTAATTGTTGAAAGATACCCTCTAGTAATTATTGCTCTGCTGATTAAATCTCAAAGCATTGATATATAAAGATATTAGCCTTTTTTAGCTGGAAATACCTGGTTTTGATCCCTTCACGCTCATGCATGGAGCGCATTTTGGGGTGACTATGGCAGAAAAATCACTCTTGCTATAATGAACAACCACCTTCTCTATAACTCCCTCGTTCCTCCTGACTCTTAACTACTCCCTACTCCCTACTCCCTACCTCAACAAAAAGACTTTCCATAAGCAAACCCTAATTAGTATTAGAAGCTAGAGAGTTGAAGCGTCATAAAATTCAGATATCTTGTCTATTTCTGGCATCTAAAAATTTTAATTGTTGATACAACATCCCAATTTTATCTAGCTGAATACCTGCTGCACCTGCCATTCGTAAAGGGTTGCCAATAATACTTTCTATTTCTAAAGGTTGTCGTCGCTCATAATCAATTTTCATGCTAGTTAAATAAGGGTTTAACTTGTAAGTATGGTCTAACATATTTTGAATATAACTATTTGGAATTTCGCACTTACAACTTTTTGCACCCTCCAATACTTCTTGCATTATTTCTGTGATTAAGTTTCTAGTATTAGTATCTCCCATCATTTCATCAGTTCGAGCATCTAGAATTACTGACAAGCTGTTATAAGGAATATTCCAAACTAATTTTTTCCATCTTTCTTGGAATAAATCTTCACTCAAATTAACTTGTATTCCAGCACTTTCAAAATCTTGGGAAATTTCACGCATTTTATTAGTAATACCAGCAGGTTGATAATTTGTGGTATATTTTCCGATTCTAATCAAACCATAATCTACATGGCGAATATGACCATAACCTATTTTATTAGAAGCAATATTAGATACTCCTCCAATTACTCTTTCCTCACCAACAATTTTGGCTATTTCAGGTTCTGCACCCAATCCATTTTGTAAGAGTAAGACAACGTTATTTTCTTGGCACAAAGGTGGGAGTAATTCTGGTAATAAATAGTTTTGCGTTGTTTTTAATGCTACGAGAATTACATCACATTTTGGCATTTTATTAGTATTGTTATAGGCGTTAATTTGAGGGAGGGTAAAGTCGCCATTTTTGGATTCTATGATTAAGCCATTTTTGAGAACGTGCTGATAATCACTACGCAGTAAAAAATGAACTTCTAATCCTGCTTTTTGTAGTTTTGCACCGTAAAAACCTCCTAGTGCGCCACTGCCAATAATCGCGTAAGTATTTTTTGACATTTTATTGAACTTAAATTCGACTCTGTTTCTATTTTATTGTAAGCATTTCCTACGGAATGCTGCGCAAACAGCTATTAGCTGTCAGCTCTCAACAACAAGACTCTCTCATATAGGACAGTGTTTAAATTAATATAGACTTTAAGGGCAAGGGAGCTAACTTTTGCAGTAAGACAATTAATAAAGCTTTTATGGTAAACTAAAAGCAATAGCTAATAGTTATGACTGACCGTTGAATGCTTCAATAAAAGTTTTATTTAAACTCTATTATTAAGGGCGAAGTCTTAATTTTTTTTACTTCATATACTTGCATTTTGCTGTATTAAACTCAACTCTATCATTATTTTATCTGTTCAAATTTTTCAACTTTAATTTTGCTACATGAATAGTCTTTCCATTATCCAGTTTAAAATTTTTCCTAAAGCAAATCCTCCTGCCAATGCTAAGAAAATATAATACAGTAGATTCCACTTTAATCAGATACACCCGTCGCTGGCAAGATGCCCGCACTAGAAACATTTAATTGTTAATCTCTGTACTTCTTATGGGAGGAATCTGCTGTAATTTATATTTATAACTCCAGCTTAAGTTTCTAGAATGTTCTAAATAAAGAAAGATAGAAAAAAATAGCAGGCAAAAACAGTACTAAAACTAAAGTTATAGTGTTTATAAAAGTTATAGCAGTCGAAGGAAAGGTTAGGAGAAATAAAAAACTTAAAACTCAGACAAAGGAATATTTTTCCTTCTTCCCTCTTCCTTCTGCTATATACCAATTCCTAAAAATAATGCTCTACTTATATTCATTGTTAATTTTTGAATAACTAGGAAAACTCAATAACCATTTCCTCATTTCATCAGATAATTTTTGCCTACTTCTACTTTGAGGATGAATACAAACGTGCTTCGTAATAGCTCTTGCCCCCCACTTATCCTCTGTTTCTTTTAAAAAGACTTGATAGGAAATTTCAAACTCATCGTCTCTCCAACTTTTAGGAATTAATTCAATAGTTAACTCATCCCCACAAAACATCGGGCGACGAAAATCAACATTAGCATGAATAATTGGAATAGCTATTTCTTGATTACTAAAAAAAACTTTCAGATTAATACCAAATTCTACTAAAGATGCTTCATAAGCTTCATGGCACATTGCTAAAACATTAGCAAAATAAACTACTCCAGCAGCATCGGTATCTTGAAAATGAACTATTCTTGTATAGTAAAAAGACATTTATAGATATAGGTTTAATAATAATACCATTTCTCTATGAATTTGCGCTGAATAAAAGATGATAATTATCAGAATAATAAGGTCAGGGCAAAAATTATTAAGTGCATCGTTACAAAGAAATGATATTAGATTGAATAAAGTTTTAGGTAATAGGTATTAGGTTCAATTGAAGATTAAACTTTAACCAGTTATAGAAACCGTAAAGACAGTCATATTTTCTACACTTATAACCTGACACCTACCAGGAAGGGTAGGGAGGATAAATCATATATTTAGGAATTAGGCATTTTTGAGTTCTAAACACTACATATCTGTAACGTTATAGTTTTTCTCATTATATATAGTCTGTTTACCTAAATTCGGAACTATAACGTTATAGTTTTTCTCGTTATATATAGTTTGTTGACCTAAATACTGATCGCCTGACAACTGCCACTCAAGGAAGGTAGGGACAATAAATCATATATTTAGGACTTAAGTATTTTTGAGTTCTAGAGACTACATATCTGTAACGTTATAGTTTTTGCTCGTGATATATAGTCTGTTGACCTAAATACTGATCGCCTGACAACTGCCACTCAAGGAAGGTAGGGACAATAAATCATATATTTAGGAATTAGGGATTTTTGAGTTCTAGAGACTACATATCTGCAACGTTATAGTTTTTGCTCACCATATACATAATAGTAGTCGAAGCAAAGGGCACGGACATATCAAAAGCTGAAAACTAAGACAATGCAAATTTTTTTGTCCTTCGCTCCTTCCTTCTTCCTTTTCTGAACAATGAACAATCACTACAATAAAATTGAGTATTGTTCATTGAACATTCATCAGGACTAATTTTGTAATTAAATTAACCCTTATTTTTAATCATTATTACATCAATAATCTTAGTCGCTACTGCTTCGGAAATTTCCAAAGCATTATATAACTCATTCAAAAGTTGTTCCTCCTCTTCAGCAAGGTCTCCATCTACTAAAACCAAGTCTGTACTAACAGCAAAAACTGTTTCCCTTAACTCCTTTGGAAGTTTAGCAACTGCAGCATCAAACAAAGGCTTAATTTCTTGATTTTTAATCATATCGAGAAGACGGTCTTGCATTTCTGTTTTACGTTCTTTTGGATAATCACTAAACAGTTGCATACGAGAGAAAATATTATTAATACCTTGAGATTCACTCTTAGTAATAACACCATCAGCAGCAACAGCAATTAAAGCGATCGCTGCAAAAGCTTCTGCCGGTTCTAATTGAATATCAGTAGCTTGTATTGTTGTTGTTCCTTGATCGAAAAGACCCATTTTAGTACCTCATTAATGATTTTTTTACCATCTCTATTTTGGAAAAATATTAGGTGTTATTAAATAAGTTTTAGATTGAATCTACAACCTAAAATTTACCACCTACTACCTTCTTCAATACTTCTCAAAAACTGTTAAATTAGCTTTGAGAAAATCAATAAATTGTCGTGCCGTTCGCCCAGAGCGACCATTATATTTCGTAGCCCATTGTAAAGCTTGATAGTCTAAATCTTCAGGATTTAGATTAATTTTTGCCTGTTTTGCCAGATGTCTAACAATTGTTAAATAAGTATCCTGGTTAGCAGGTTCAAAAGTTAAAGTTAAGCCAAAGCGATCGCTAAAAGAAAGCTTTTCTTGAACTGTATCCCAATTATGAACCTCATCACTATCTTTTGGGCGAGGGCGATCGTTAAAAAATTCTCTAATTAAATGCCTTCTATTTGATGTAGCATAGACTACCACATTTGTTGGTCTAGCAGTTAAATTACCCTCTAAAACAACTTTAAGAGCTTTAAAAGTATCATCATCTTCTTCAAAGGAAAGGTCATCGACAAAGATAATAAATTTTTGTGGAATATCGCGTAATTTTTCTACAATTAATGGTAAATCTTTTAGGTTTGATTTAGCCACTTCGACTAAACGAAGATTGCGTTGACTATACTCATTTAATAAGGCTTTTATTAAAGAGGATTTGCCAGAACCGCGACTACCATAAAGTAATATATTAAGGGCTGAATATCCTGCTAGGAGAAATTCTGTATTTTTGATTAAGGCATCTTTTTGAAATTCATATCCGACCAATTCTTTTAATTCAACTGGGTCAGGGTAAGTAATAGTAAGTAGTTGACCGTTACGCCATTCAAAGGCAATTGATTCAGCAAATAAACCAGTGCCATTATGATGATAATGAGTGGCTAAGGTCTCAATGGCATCTGCCCAATTTTCTAATTTTTTTAACTCGTCGTAGATAGCTTCTTTTTGTTGTGATTGTATTTCCCACGCAATAGGGGGATTCTCTAATTTAGCTATTGTTTTTACCCACTGACTAATTGTTTTACCACTGCACTGATAAAGATTTTGTAAAATTTGTAAATCATGTTTTGCAGCTGCAATTAAATTTGGAGATAGGCTGGTAATATTTATTTTTTGAACTTGTTGACTAAAGGGATTATCATCTTGAATAATCTGAGCAATTAGATATTCTTGCCAGGAAATATTTTGACTAGCAATATTTATAAACCAGTTACCATAAGCTTGAAGGCATTCTATAGCAACTCCATCATTTTTAGACAAAGATTCTAATAATTGGATAAAAGCTTCACCCACTGTTTTTTTTAGAACAGACTGATATAACAATAGAGATGCTATTTGCTGTTGTAAGTTTTGAATTTTGGCTAACACTTGGGAACCTAAACAAGACATAATTAATGATATGATTGCCTTATTAAATAAAGGATCAGCACTTAGCACTCAGCAATTAGTAGGAGCATTTTTTTTAGGTTTATAAGGGGATTTCAACTCCTACTAAACTATCTGAAACAATATTTGTTAGAGATTTTAACCCAAACTCAAAAAACTTTATAATAGCTGATAGCTTACCACTGGATACTTACCTATTTCTTTGGCGTAATGTAAATCTATGTAATTCTATAATAAATTTTACTCTTTGTAGTTATAAACCACTATTTTTTTACATTTACTTAAGATGCAATTTAAGATCGAGAAATATTTCAAAAAATGTTATTGAATAGTTGAAAATTTCATTTTTAATCATAGTTTAATAATTATTGAATCTTGATTAAGCAATATTAAGTTTTGATAAATTGGCTAGCTATTGCCACAAATAAGCTGTATAAGTTAGTTTTAGTTTTAGGAGTTAATAATAATGACTATAAATATCGCCATAATAGCAGCGATCGCCTATGGTATATTAGCCATTGTTGGGGGCATTATTGGATATACGAAAGTAGGCAGCAAAATATCTTTAATATCTGGTAGTATCAGTGGTTTACTACTAATTGTTAGTGGAATTATTCAACTAATGGGCATGAATTGGGGTCTAATATTTTCTACCCTCATTACAACTATTCTAGTAATTACATTCATTATTCGTTTAGCAAAAACTCGTAAAATGATGCCTGCGGGATTAATGATTTTAACTGGAGTTGCTGCTGTAGCAGTTATGGTTTATGAAATTACCATAAACAATTCAGCCACAATTTAAAAAGAAACGTAAGTATTTAGCCGTCAGCTTTCAGCTCCATTAGAACTAATGACTATAGCCTTTAAAGCAGAAGTTACCATTGACAGATTTTATCTAATTAAAAATATGAATTAAAAGTTTCCCTAGTAACTTCTAAAGTCTTAAAAAATGCTTACTTCATTTATTAATCAAGATGAGAGCTGACCACTAATCACTGTTTGTGGAGCATTCAGGCACGGAAATCCTTATACCAATTTCATAAACTTGAGCTACTTAGGTTTGGAGTAGTCAGTAGTCAGTAGTCAGTAGTCAGGAGGTAAGGTGAGTAGCCTTACTTTTTGAATTTGGTATTACAAAGAAACAAAGAATATGGAAGAGATAAAAAAGTAGAAACTTGCTCAATAGACATATAGATATCTCCAGAAAAGAGATAACAGGTAACAGGAAGAAATAATAGAAATCATCAATTATTTCTCCCTACTCCCCTACTCCCCTACTCCCTGCTCCCTACTCCCTACTCCCTAAATTGGGATTAATCAACCCATTAGCCGTACCAAAAAGATTAATTGGACTCTTACCATCAGTAATTAAAACACTCTGAAGACCAAGCCCCTACAACAACCTCGCCTGCATTTATGGGCCAGCTTGAGCGATCGCCCGAATTGTCTCAGCCCCCAAAGCCTCCACTTTTTGCTGAAACTCAGTAGCAGTAATTTCAGCCATTTGCCTTGCCTTCTCAATCTCTAAATTATTCAGTGTCTGCTGATGGGCTAACTCAGTCTCCTGACGCGCCCTCAACTGAGCCATCTCAGCCTCATGGCGAATCCGTGCTGCTTCTACTTCCTGCTGCGCCAAATTCACCGCCAACTGGCCTTGAAAAGGAGATAACATATAAGCTTGAGGTCCATTGACTAATTTTAGTTCCCCACTTTGAACATCCCGTACATATATACCTTCATTTTTGTCTAGGGGAATAGCCTGAAGTTTTTCTAATACTTCTAATTCCACTGGGGGAATATAATCTCTTGGCCCAGTAATCATCCATAAATCTCCTGGTTGCCGAGTAATAACGTTTGCTCCTGTTCCCTCGGTGAAAGTTTCCTCAACTCTGATTAGGAGTGCTTCTTGTTCACCAAGAATATAGACCTTTTTAATTCCTGTTTCTAAATCTTCTCCTGGGTGCAAAAAGAAAGATGTTCTGCCCTGACGCACTTCTTTCATACCCCACTGCGGTTTACCATCTGCATCTATGGGATTAGTTACTATGCACCATTCGCGATCGCTTAAAGTAGTGATTTTGACTTCTCCCACTACTTCTTCATAAACGTCGGGAATATGAATTTCAGCATCTGCAAAAGTAACTAACTATTCATATCCCGCTTTGCGTTGCTGACCAAAAATATCAGTAAAAGTCCGTTTTGCTTTTAGATGTAGTGCTTGACGTTCGGTTAATACATAGGCATCAATAGTATCGACAATTTCTTCATCTACTCCAGGCAAATAAGCACCTTCTTCCCTGACCAACCATTATTCCCCAGTTCTACGTCTGTTACCTTGACGATCTATACAATTTTGTCGTGCCAGCAGTCGTAAGGCTTGGTTAGGTTTAATTATTTTAGCTATAACTGTGACTACCACTTCAACTTCTACCCTGGGAGTGTAAGTTCCTGGCCCCTCAAATAACCATTCATCCCCTGTCGTACGAGTGACAGTTTGAGACTCTCCTGCAACGATAACTGTATCAGTAAAATCTCGTATTGCTTTGAGACGTAGAGTTTGGTTTGTGTCAATTACTTGTAGTTGAGTTACATCTTCTTCGAGTATTTCTCCTGGATATAGTGGGAAAGGGTCTTGAGCAAAGCGAATTTCCAGATCGCCATATTTGAGTCTAATTTAACCATACTCATCGGCCACAAGTTGATCTGAACTATAGCAATGTGCGCTGGCATATTTACACATTATTTTTTGTACACCTTTTCTAAAATGCACTTTGAACTGGGCCTTGTAAATACCTGAGCGCTCATTGCTATATTTCTTAGTACAGGGTTAGCTGCTACACAATAATGGCGAGGTGGAACTACAATTGTCAGTTGTGGTTGTCAGACTAACCTTTCTGCATCTCCAAGGGTAATGGTTTGAGGGCCTATTTCTAGTCTGATAACACCAGTGTTATTGTCAAGAACATGAATATACTGTTGTGGCTTCAGGAGAATTATACCATTGTTCTCTATTGTAATTGGATATTCTGTGGTACTTTTTATTTTACTCATAGTTTAATAGTTTTGTAACTAGAAATCTTAAGTTATTCATTATCCATTATTAATTATCTCTTACTATCGTCGCCAAATTTTAATAGTTCTGTCTTTACTACCACTAGCAATACTATTACCATCAGGACTAAAAGTAACTGTATAAATCTCATCTTTATGCCCGGTCAAAGTACTAACTAATTCTCCTGTTTCTAAATCCCATATCTTAATATTATTATCCTTACTGCCACTAGCAATATATCGACCATCTTCGCTAATATCAACAGATACAACTTCAGCAGTATGACCAAGAATAGTTTTGATTAATTCTCCTGTTTTTAAGCTCCAAATTTTAATAGTATTATCGTAACTCCCACTCACTATTTTTTCCCCATCTGGACTAATATCAACAGACCTAATTACTCCTTCATGTCCAGTCAATGTATTAATTAATTCTCCAGTATATAAATCTTCAATTTTTATAGTTTGATCTGCACTACCACTAACCAATATTCTGACGTCAGGACTAATAGCAATAGAATAAACTACATCTGAGTGATCGGGGAAATTAAAAATTAAGAAACCTGTTTCTAAATCCCAAACTTTAACTGTTTTATCTCCACTAGCACTAGCAATTGTTTGATTATCAGAACTCATAGCAACTGACCAAACAGGTGCCCAATGTTCAAATACTCGAAATAATTCTCCTGTTTCCAAATTCCAGATCATTACTCTCCAATCATAAGTACCTACCACTAATTTAGTACCATTATTATTCAAAGCAACTGACCAAATTGGAGAATCATCTGCAGCTAATGTGTTGATAATTTTTCCTGTAGGAACTTCTAAAATTTTTACCGTTGTGTCTCTACTTCCAGTAACTAAAGTTTTGCCATTAGAACTAAATGCAAGAGTACCTATAGAAGAATTAAACCTAGACAAATCTTCAACTTGATAATTCTGCCAATTTAGACCTTGTTGACAATTTTGTAAAAGAGATTGAGCTTCAGCAAAAATGCTAGATTTTTCACTAATTAAAGTTCCTTGATTGAT
>NZ_JAAHGK010000670.1:0-4169 GCF_010672505.1 Okeania sp. SIO2B9
TAAACAAATTATCAGTAGCAAGGAAATTATCTATAATTGGAATTTATCTCTGCTTAAAAATATCTTTCATTGTAATAGAAACATCAGTCATATTTTTCTCATTTTTATTTGATTTATTTTCCCATTTATTAAGTTTAGGAAATCTTTTTTCTAGTTGTAGCAGCTTTCCAAGAAGAACAATAGTGGGAGCATCTTGCTCCCTTCCCTACTATTGCCTATTTACTGTAATATTACAATAACTATTTCAAACTCAGAGCAACTTTTCGAGCTAACTCTGCCATACGGTTAGCATAACCCCATTCATTGTCATACCAAGCCAAAATTTTCACTTGAGTTTCATCTACTACCATTGTTGAAAGAGCATCAATAATAGAAGAGCGGGGGTCATCTTTATAGTCAACGGAAACTAAAGGACGTTCTTCATAACCTAAAATTCCTTTCAGCGGTGGTTGTTCAGATGCAGCTTTCAATAAACTGTTAATTTCTGCTACCGAAGTAGGACGAACTACTTCAAACACACAATCTGTCAAAGAAGCATTCAACAAAGGAACCCGCACCGCTAAACCATTCAACTTACCCTTAAGTTCTGGGTAAATTAATGCGATCGCTGTTGCCGAACCAGTTGTAGTCGGAATCAGTGAAAGACTTGTAGCTCTGGCACGACGCAAATCTTTATGAGGTGCATCAACAATAACTTGAGTATTAGTATTATCATGGATAGTAGTAATAACTCCATGTTTAATTCCCAATCCTTCGTGAATCACCTTTACCACTGGAGCTAAACAGTTGGTAGTACAAGAAGCTGCCGTGAGTAAGTGATGTTTTTCAGGTTCATACAGATTATCGTTAACACCCATGACTACATTTAAAGCTTCTTCTTTAACTGGTGCTGCCACAATTACCTTTTTGACACCATTCTGAAAGTAAGGTTCGAGAGTGCTTGGAGTCCTAAACTTGCCAGAACATTCCAACACAATATCAACACCAAATTTGTCCCAAGGTACTTCACCTGGTTGGGAATATTCACTGAAACTGAGAGGTTTACCATCAATTATTACCTGTTCGTCTGCTGCTTCTACTTCCGGCGACCACCTGCCATGTACAGAATCAAACTTAAGTAAATGCGCTGCTGCTGCCGTACCTCCTTTGATTTCATTAATGTGAACAAACTCTAGTTCTGGCCATTCCCAAGCTGCACGCAGTGCCAACCTTCCCATGCGACCAAATCCATTTATTCCTATGCGCATTGCCATATTTTTCCTCCTTTAAATTTTCGATAGTTTTACATAGCAATGGTGAATAGCATAGTACGGGAGGAAGATGCTCCCACTGTAGTGTCTCATAATAAAAATAACTACAAAGCACTACCATTACAATGCACCAACACCAAATTTTCTTTTTTCTTAACTAGCTCAGGACTTAGGCAAATTATTAGATAATACACTATCTGTAGAAGCAAATGGCATGATAGTATCCAGCTTTTTAATCTCTTAAACAAGTTAATTTTTTGCCAAAGTCTGTAAAAAGCTACTTTGAGATTCCCGTAAATCAATTTCTGGGTTTGCAGTTGAAATAATTTCCATTGCCTCATCATAAGATGAACCAGAAATAATCAAATACCCCGCAAGAGCAGTAGCTGTTCGTCTTTTGCCATTGCTGCAATGAATTACAACACCATTGTTTTGACTATCAATAAAATCCTGTAGTTGTTTAATTTGTTCCCGACTTGGTGCAGTTCCTCCTTTGGTAGGCAACCACAAGTAAGGTAAGTTTGCTTGTTTGTAAAGCTCTAAGTTAGAGGGATCATCCATCAAAGAGACTATTGCACCGATACCTAGTTTCTGTAATTCTGGCAACTCTTCTGGCAATGGTTTGCGAACTCCTGCCAGTTTCTGTGGAATCACCCACCACAAATTTTCTGCTATCGGTTGAGTTGTTTTTTCTTCCATAGTTAATTTCTTTCCTTTTCTTTACGCTCACTATAGCGGTCTGTCAAATAATCAACCTTATCTCGCAACAATAATGTAAACTTGCATAATTCCTCCATAACATCAACAACGCGATCGCGATAAGCTGAATCTTTCATTGTCCCATCTTCATTAAATTCCTGATAAGCTTTCGCTACAGAAGACTGATAGGGATGTTATAAATAGTTTCGCTCCTTTAAATGTCAAATAATTGCCCCAAACTATGGTCTTATCAAAGTTTTTAGTAGATCAAATCTAACTTCTGACTTCTGACTTCTGACTTCTAACTTCAGTGAAATTTTCTACCCTACTCCCCCACTCCCCTTCCCCTAATCTCCAACAAATGGAGTCGCACAACAAGGAGAATCTAATAAAGTTGCCTTCTCTGGTTCGTGAGGAAACCAAAAAGCTGTGCGTTTGCAAAACTATACCAACATCAACATTACTGGTACTTCTATTAATACTCCCACTACTGTTGCTAAAGCTGCCCCAGAATTCAAACCAAATAGAGTAACTGAAGTGGCGATCGCTACTTCAAAATGATTACTAGCTCCAATTAAAGCAGCGGGAGTAGCATCTTCATAATGTAATTTCATTTTCAAAGCTGCTACATAAGTAATCAAGAAAATAAAATTAGTCTGGAGAAATAGTGGTACGGCCTTCTTGAAATCTCTCAGCAGTATTTTTACAGTTTTGTTCATATTTTTTATATCTGTGATATTTCAAAAAAAATTGATATTTTAGGTAAGGCTAGTATAGCGAAAAAAGTGGAGGTAAGAACAAACTTACGCAGTCCCCTCTGAAGTCAGAAAATTTCCCCACAGCGTAGGTTACAGTGGGGTAGTTCAGTATCTATGACAATACCCCTGCTGGGGTAAAAGGTATCTTTATAAGATATACTTATTTTTTATATATAAAAAATAGTTATTATTTATATATTTCTCATAAAATTTAGACTTTTGCTCTAGAATTGGTATACTAAAGCATAGTTTGGACGTATAGCTCAGTTGGTTAGAGCACTACCTTGACATGGTAGGGGTCACAGGTTCGAGTCCTGTTACGTCCATTTTTCTGCGAACCTTGTTGAGTAGAAGTTTATCCTGAAAAGATTATAGTGTTAGCGGAGCTTTGTGTCAGCAATCGCCTAAATTGGTATGGGCTATATATAGTGTCTTTGGGTAAGTCATGTTAATAATATACCCATTGTTTCGTTAATCTATTCGATACTAAAGAAGTAAAAATGATCAAGATAACTCATGCTTAACACATACAGAGAGAATATTTTACCTCTTTAGTCACAATCTAAAGAAGTGTAAAAATTAATTCCTTTTCTTGTTAAATATAGCGAAACTATTAGAGGTGGCCATCTATAGGTACAACCAAGATATGTAAATAGACATCTGGTAAAAATCCAAAATCAAATCAATTATCACACATAAATTATCAATTCTTTCTCCCTACTGCCTACTGCCTACTGCCTCTTTTCTGGAGATGTCTAAATGCCATACAAATACCACTAGACATTATTTATTGGCCAACTGCTTATTTTTATACGACAATATAAAAGATTATTATATACAAATTAATTTAAAAGAAGTATTTTTGATAAAGTGTCTGTAAAATCTAGAAGTCATGGTATAATCAGATTACTAAATTGGAAAAAGTAGTTAGTCTAGAAAAGGCTAAAATATTAGTGATTAGGGGTTATAGCTCAGTTGGTAGAGCACCTCAATGGCATTGAGGGGGCCAGCGGTTCGAGTCCGCTTAACTCCATGTTAATATTCAATAACTACTTAGCTTAAGTAGAGCAGGCTAAAAAAAAGACGTTGCATTTTTAATCAAAAAAAACCCTAAAGAAAATGAATATAAACTTTTGAGCTAATTTACAATTTGATACATAGCGCCCAAAATTTACCATGTTCTACTTAGCTGTGAAATTCAACTTTAAATAATAGCAGTTTTGAGTTTACTTTTTTACCGTTATCAATGCTTTTAACAATTCTTATTTGTATGGACTGAAACTAGATAAATTAATCATAAACTACTCCTGATAGAGTAAGTCTGTTGAAACAAGAATATCTAAATACTCCAAATATTTCCTTTTTGTTCAAATTAAAACTTCAGTTCTTAAAACCATATCATTTTTAAGATAGACTAAAGTCTGTGTGAAGGAAAACCTTCAAACAGACTTTAGTCTATCTA
>NZ_JAAHGK010000671.1:0-4166 GCF_010672505.1 Okeania sp. SIO2B9
TGGAACACTTCAATTTTCACATCTGATTCCTGATTGCTATATAATATAAATTAATTTTTTATCCAAAATTTATAATATTTTGATAATTAGTTATGACCGAAAAATTATGGTCAATAATCTCCCATTTTAAGGGTATAAAAAAAGAGAATATTCTAGATTTAAAGCCTCTAGTTGAAGCAAGAAATACTGAATTTTGTAGTTCCGATTATAGGAGGATAACTGATAACTGAAATGACGAAATTTAGTAGTGAGTATTCGCGTTAAATTTCTGAAAAACAGCCTTTTTTTTTAATTAGATGCTAGACAAATTTTTATCCTCTACAGCATCAGACCTATAAGCACTATTTAAACTGTTGAAAATTACCATTTTTTTTGCGGGTTTAATACCCCACCGTCAACGAGGGTGCTTAAAATTGCTTGGGGTTATCAGACACGGAGTGGCCGGTCGTTGACTATCCATAAGCAATTTTTCCTTCAGCATAGCTGCCTTCTTCAACATTTAATCATTAGACATCTCCAGAAAAGAAACTTGCTCTTTATTTACTATAAACTAGGGTTGTAAAAGTTACTTACAAAATCATTTTCCGTATTTTTTTCCTAAAAACATCTTCCCTGTTCCCTGTTCCCTGTTCCCTATTCCCTACTGTTACAAAAAGTCTATATCTTTTTCACCAGATGTCTATTACCAATTACCAACAATAATGAACAAACCAATTAATATCTTCGAGTATGGATCTTTGGCAATACAACATTTATCTCAAATGGCACTAGATTATTATGCTAGTGGCGCATGGGATGAAATTACTTTGCAAGATAACCGTACTGCTTATGAACGATATAAATTACGACCTCGAATGTTAGTAAATGTTAGCCAGCGAAATTTAACTACAAAAATCCTGGGACAGCATATTAAAATGCCAATTTTAATTGCCCCTATGGCTTTTCAATGTTTAGCACATCCAGAAGGAGAATTAGCAACAGCAAGAGTAGCAGCAGATTTAGGAACAATAATGGTATTAAGTACCATGTCCACTAAAAATTTAGAAGATGTGGCATTAGCTCCAAATGTGCCAAAAAATTTTTGGTTTCAACTCTATGTACATCGCGACCGCGGTCTAACTCGTGCTTTAGTAGAAAGAGCTGAAGCTGCAGGTTATCAAGCATTATGCTTGACAGTTGATGCGCCAATTTTGGGTAGAAGAGAACGCGATCGCCGAAATAAGTTTACTTTACCATCTGACATGGAATTAGCTAATTTAACGTCGATGGCAAATTTAGAAATTCCTCAAACAGAAGATGAGTCTGGGTTATTTGCTTATGTTGCCAATCAACTAGATCCAGCTCTTACCTGGGGAGATATAGACTGGTTGCAGTCATTGACATCATTACCTATAGTAGTTAAAGGAATTTTGCGGGAAGATGATGCTATTCGAGCTGTAGAACATGGGGCAAAAGGCATTATTGTTTCTAATCATGGAGGTCGGCAGTTAGATGGAGCGATCGCCACTCTTGATGCTCTCCCAGAAGTAGTTGCAGCAGTGGGACATCAAGTTGATGTACTGATGGATGGAGGTATACGCAGGGGTACAGATATTCTCAAAGCATTAGCATTAGGGGCAAAAGCTGTTTTAATTGGGCGTCCGGTTTTGTGGGGACTAGCAGTGGATGGAGAAGCAGGGGCGGGTCATTTGTTGGAGTTATTGCGCGATGAATTAGAAGTGGCAATGGCATTGAGTGGCTGTGCTAAGATAGAAGATATAGATTCTAGTTTAGTTCGTTATATTTAAAATAAAGAAGGAAGAAGGAAGAAGGAAGAAGGAAAAAGTGGATGGGGACTCTAACCCCAACTAATTGTAAACACCGCAAGTGACGGTGGGTATTAAACCTAAAAGAAAAAGATAAAAATTTCAGGTTTATTCATCTAATTGGGTGAAGTTTTCTATAGGTAATAATTCTGTAATTGAGTCAGATATAAAGTTCAAATAAGGTTGTTTATTTAGATGGAAAGTAAAAAAATGAACAAATCTAAAACTATTAATAATCCCAAAGTATATGAAACTAAAAATACAGGTATGGCTTACCTTTTATGGTGTTCTGGTTTTTTAGGTATTTGCGGATTACATAGATTTTATTCTGGGAAATATGTAACTGGTAGTTTGTGGTTAGCTACTGCGGGTTTATTAGGAATTGGTCAATTGTTTGATGTCTTCTTTATTCCTGGAATGGTAGAACAGAAAAATCTCAAAAATTTCAAGAAACAATTAGATTCTGGGGATATATATAATTACTTTTCTCAAGAACAAATAGTGAGAATGTTAGAAACTAATCCCCCAAAATCAGACACACAAATTATTCTTCAACTAGCTAAGGAAAATCCAGATGGAATTTCAATAGCAGATTGTATCATTGCTACAAATAAAACAGTACCAGAAATGAAAGAACTGTTAAAAAAATTATATAAAGAGGGTTTATTAGAAATGGATAATCACCCCGAAACAGGGGCTGTTATTTATAAAGTATTTTAAAATTTTAGATTGTTTAAGTTGAGCTTATTTCTTAAATCTCTAATATGATGTTCCCTTGAATACTTATAAATCAGGGAGTAGGTCATTTCAGTTATCAGTTATCAGTTAGCCTCATAAGGTAAATAACTAACAAGATATCTTTACTTAATACAAATAATTGCTATTATTGTTTTTGGCGTGCGATAAAAGGTTAATCAATTGAGCTATAATTAAACCTTAATATGAAAGTCAGCTTCCTTGACTTTAAACTTTATATTCATTTAAACACTGTCCTTAAGTGGATAGTCTTATTGCTAAGAGCTGACAGCTAATAGCTGTTTGCGCAGCATTCCGCAGGAAATGCTTACATTCCCTATTCCCTGTTCTCTGTTCCCTATTACCTAGCGCGTAGCGCTATATACAAATATAATTGTTGTAAAAATCCACAATGACTCAAACAGAAATAAACACAATTACCGTTGCTAAAAAAGCATTTGATAAATTTACTCATGGTTTAGCAACTGGAGAATGGGAAGCATTTTTGGATATGCTTACTGATGACTTTACCTTTTGGTTTCCCGTAGGAAAATTTCATGGTTTAAACGAAGGAAAAGACCGCGCTAGAGAATTTTTTCAGTATGTTTCTGAAGCTTATAGTGAAGGACTTTCAATTACTTCTTTAGACAATATTACTAGCAACGAAACAACAGTAGTATTTGAATTTCGGGATGAAGGCCCAATGTGGGGAAAAGCTTATAAAAATCGAGTAGCAGTTTCTTTTGATGTCAGAGGAGATAAAATTTGTTCCTACCGAGAATATTTAGGTAGTGATGGTAAGTCGAATTAATTAGCTATAGCAGGGAATAGGGAATAGGGAACAGGGAACAGGCAATAGGCAATAGTGGGAAAAATATTTCCCTGTCTTACAGTTTATTACCAGTCTATGTCCTAACCAACCCATTCTTTGCTATATATAAATATCTCCAGAAAAGGGGGAATAGGGAGCAGGGAACAGAGAGAAATGATATCAAATCCGGTTAAACAGCCATAGAATGGTTAAGTTAGGAGTCCTCAGGAGTCAACCCACCCCTCACCCCTCCCAGGAGGGGAAGTCAGGAGTCAGGAGGAGAAAGAATTACAAAGATGAGGGTAGTTATGACGATTGAAGATTTTTTTATGTCCAATTAAACGGATTTGATATGATTGATAATTTACGGATAATACCATTTTGAAAAAAAGAATATTACAAAACTTCCCCTCCTGGGAGGGGGAGGGGCGAGGGGTGGGTTTACTCCTAAGAAATAGCCTAACTATTTGTAGCAAACATTTATCAAATTGGTATTACAGGAGCAGGACTACCAGAAATTTTACTATTCCCTATTCCCTATTCCCTAGACCTCTTGCAAAAGTTTTAATTAAATCAATTCAAAATAAAGATATGAAATCAACAATTTCATCCCCCTATTCCCTGACTTCTGCAAGAAGTATCCTATCTAAATTTCTGAAAAATCCTTTTTCTTTTCTACTAATAATGCTTTAGCTTTTTCCTTAATTTTGGCATGATATACTACTCCTTCATAAGCATAACGATTATAACCACTATTAACAATTAACTCCTCTAAATAACGTACCCTTTCTGCGGTCTCTGGATGAGTAGATAAA
>NZ_JAAHGK010000672.1:0-4154 GCF_010672505.1 Okeania sp. SIO2B9
TCCAACCAGTCTGACCCAGTTCACCAATAACATCATTAATAGAGTTATTATTAATAAAAAACACAACTCTCAATTTAGCTTGATTTTGTTGAGCTTCTGAGATTCCTTTCCACATTGCTTTATCGTAAGCATAGGGATTTGCAACCACCAACCAAATATTCATATCTTACACCCCTAGCCCAAATAAAGGCCAATAAAATTTCGCCATTGCCAAGAATATCAAAGTCCCCACTAATTTTAGCAATAAGCCACGCTTAAAAGCTTCAGCAGGCGACACATAACCACTACCAATGATAATGGCCATTACCGGGGTACTTACTGGCAACAGAAAAGCCAGACCTGATGGCAGAGTAATACCCAATGTCATTGCTCTAGGGTCTATGCCATATTTAGCTGCTAAAGCAAGTCCAACTGGCATCAAAACTGCCACAGCAGCAGCATTACTCATTCCTTCTGTCAAAATAGTAATAATCAAAACCATTGCCACAAAACAAATGAAACCAGAATTAATCCACGATCCCAATAAAATTTCTGCTAATGCTTGTGCTGCCCCTGTATCTCGTAACACTGCACTTAGAGCAATAGCACTACCATACATTAAAAAAATACCCCAGTTAACATCTTCTTCTACTTCTTGCCAACTTGCCAACCCAAAAATGAAGCTACACATCACCCCAAAGAAAGCTATTGTATCTAGTCCCCAAGCTGTTCCTCGAAAAATCCACAATAAAACTATCCCTGCCACTAATACTAATGTACCAATTTCTCTTGGTGAAATTCCTCCCAGACTTTTTGACCTAATTTTGAGAAATTTTAGGGCATTTGGTAAAGACACAACTGTACCTTTTCCTATTTGGAGTAAGATAAAATAAGCTACTGTTAACAGTAATACGACTAAAGGAATAGACCAAATAAACCATTCCACAAAACTGACATCGTATTCTCCGTTAGTGGTGCTGCGAAGAACTCCTAATGCTAGTGGTGCTCTGGCACCTCCAAGTAAAGTTGCGATACCACCAATACCACAACCCCACCCTAAAGCTAAGAATGCTGCTAGTCCAAAACGTCCACCGGGTCTAGCTCCTGCTGCTTGTATAACTTCTATCACTACTGGAAATAACATTGCCGTAACAGCGTAGGAACTAATCACAAAAGACATTACGGCTGAAAGAATTAAAATAGAGGCAATTAAAGTATTCTGGGTATTGCCAAAACGGGAAACTACTGTTAATGCTAGACGGGTACTCAGTCCTGAGCGTTGAATAGGACTAGCTAAAATAAATGCTCCTAATACAAAAAATACTGCTTTGTTGCCGAAATAGGCATAAGTTTCTGTGGCAGACATACTACCACTGAGGGGAATTAAAAATAAGACCATTAAGCCTGTGACTGCTACTGGTAAGGTATTTGTTGCCCACAGGAAAGCTGTTACCCCAAATACTGCTAAAGCTCCTTTTGCTTCTTTTTCTATTCCTGCTATTGGAAACAGGAGAATACTTACATAGATTAGTGCTGCAGCTACAAACCAAAACCAACGATACTGAGGTTGACGAGATATGCGTAACCAACTACGAAGATGTCTAATATTTTCCATTTATATGAGTTAAGTTGTGGAGATTTAATTGGCAATGCTATGAGGAATTTAAAATAGTTTTTACTGTTTCAATTATAGTTATAACTGATTGGGCTGTTATACTTTACGCTATATTTGACTTATAGCAAGTTAAACAATTATGTTATCATAGTAGATATCTTAAGTCAAGAAAATGATGAAACTTTAAATTCCTAAAATTCCTATTTTTATTCGGGATTTAAACTTTGTTTTTTATAGGATGTTGTGAATGGAAAAAATTAATCAAACTGCTGTAACAGTGTGGTTTACTGGTTTAAGCTGTGCTGGTAAAACTACTCTGAGTCTAGCTGTGGCAGAAGAGTTGCGATCGCTTGGTTATACGGTAGAAGTTCTTGATAGTACTATAGTTCGTCAAGATATTGGTAAAAGTTTGGGTTTTAGTAAAGTTGACCGAGATGAAAATATCCGCAGAATTGGTTTTTTAGCTCATCTTTTAACTCGTAATGGTGTGATTGTTTTAGTGTCTGCTATTTCTCCTTATAATCAAGTTCGAGCTGAGGTTAGAAAAAGAATTGGCAATTTTATGGAAGTATATGTTAATGCACCTTTAGAAGTTTGCGAAGCACGAGACAAAAAAGGACTTTATCAACTTGCCAGAGCTGGAGGAATTAAAGAATTTACTGGTATTGATTCACCTTATGAAGCACCTCCTCATCCTGAAGTTGAATGTCTAACTGACTTAGAAACAGTTACTGAAAGTAAGGAGAAAATTATACTGAAGATGAAGAATTTAGGTTATTTAGAACCGAGCGATCGCTCCCATATTAACGGTAGTTTTGTGCGAATTTAGGAGATTTATTTAACCCAGTTTTATGATCCTAAAGTTGATTTATTTGAATCATAAAACTGAGTTTTTTGACCAGACAATATTATTTACAGCAGATTCGATATATTCCATCATGGGTGAGGTATACCTATAGGGGGCAAGTCCCGCATTGGGAACATAATATATAGCAGAAGAAAGAAGGAAAAGTATTACGTTGTCTGAGTTTTAAGTTTTTGATCTATCCTAACCTTTGCTTCAACTGCTATATACCAAGACTTACCCAAAAGATGAAGTTATATCATGTCCGGTTGAATAATTAGACTTTGATGGAAGGAAGGCAGAAGGCAGCTATGCTGGAGGCAGAAGGTTTTCTCCTATTATTACCTTAATTTTAGGGGTTGGTGATTAGGTAATGCCATTAAATATTTATGAACGGTACAATTATAGTTTTTTCATAGATATTTGAGACAAAAGCATTACGCATTCACCAATGCCTAATTTTATACACGCTCCGATGCTACCGAACATGATATTATAAACCATTTGTAGGGGTTAACGGTCGTTAACCCCTACCATAATTGGTGGTTATGTGTAATACCAAGCGTGAAAAAAGAATGTTACAAATAAGTTTAGCTCCTTTAGATGTGAAATAATTTCCTGAAATTACTGTAGTGTCAAAGTTTTGAGTCCTAAAAATATTACTTTTAACTTTTAACTTTTAACTTTTAACTTTTAACTTTTGACTTTTGACTTCCGTGAAACGGTATAAGTCCTATTGATAACTGATAACTGATAGCTTATAGCTTATAGCTGAATTTACTATAATTCAGATTGATATAACTGAGTTCTTAGTCTTTTTAATTCTGTCTCAATTGACTGATTTTGAGCTTCTGATAATTGAAATTTTGTTTGATAATCATATAACTGAATACGTAACTTTTCTAGTTCTGACTCAACTGTTTGAAGTTGAGGTTTTAATATAGTCAGTTCATCCTGAAATTGCATTGCCATAGGTCTTAATTTTTCTAATTCCTCCTGAAATTGTAACAGTTGATATTTTAATCTTTCTACTTCATACTGTTCGGGATTAACTTCAATTTTCTCACCATTATAAATATGATCGACTACTTTTCCTGTCATAATATTTCTCACTTCTTTAAGATGAATTCTATGTAAAAATGGATCTGAAAGTAAAGGAATATAATACATACAATCAGAGAAATAATAATGTGTTACTTGACTATATCTGGTGCGGTTTTTATCTAAAACTGGACTACCCCCATGTAGTAAATTTGCAGCCCAAATTAAAGCTTGCCCTTTCTTGACATAAAGTTCTACTTTTTTTAAACCATTATGTTCAATTAATGACTGTAAAAACTCTTCATATATGGGATAAACATCATAAGGTTTATTTTGATAACTACCTGTAATTCCTAAGTCATTTAAATCAAATATTGGTAATTTATGACTGCCAGGATAATAATGTAGCGGACCGTTATTTGCGTCTACATCTTCAAGAGCTACCCAAACTCCACACATAAACCTAGCTGGCATTGAACTAAAATGTATACTGTCACTATGAGTAGATTGTTGAGTACCAAACTTAAAATTTAAGGTTTGAAATGGGATTGGTTCTCGCTGATAAAGTATTTTTAATAGGTTAATAATTTTGGAAGAAGTGGCAATTTTTTTTACATCTTGATTGAATGTCCAAGCATCCTGAATTCGATCGTGATGAATCCAAGCTGATTCTAC
>NZ_JAAHGK010000673.1:0-4149 GCF_010672505.1 Okeania sp. SIO2B9
TGGAGTTAGCCTTGATAACTCCTACTACCGATATATTTTTCACAGCATCTACAGCTCCACAGTTCTCAAACCATTCATCTGCAAATGCTTCCTTGGACTCATAGCAGCCTTGATACCTGTCCTCAAAGTCTCCATAGTGTTCTTCTACATCATCATTACCAAAGGCGTTAATATAACAAGCAAACGCTTCGCCATGCTCTACAACCTTTTCAGCTAGTTCGCATATCTTCTCAATGGAATCATGCTGGCCTATGGAAATGCCTTCAAATCCTTCGCTATCGTGAATAGCGCATTCTTCTGCCACTTCACCATACTTCTTTGCTGAAGGGGACTCAGCCAACATATCTTCAATCTTTGCCTCGACTTGAGAAAGTGAATCACACTCAATCCATTCTCCATGTAAAATACCATTGTTGTAATCACATAGAGAAGCTACATATATTTTGGGAGTATCAGTCATTGCTAACCATGTTATAAACACCAAAATATTTGGCAGTAGCCACTATTAACGAAGTCAGAAGTTAGAAGTCTCAAGTCTGAAGTTGTTTTTGTAACCTGTATTTGAGCAAGCCTCCAAAAATATTTCGCCTTAAAAGGTGTGGTTGCACGACCCAATTATTTTGATCGAAAAAAGCCAGAAGCCCATCGCCTCTGACTTCTTTCTATAGGTAATTTAGATGCACCTGATAGGTGAGGTCTACTTCCAGTTCTCAGGCAACCTCTGGATGTAGTCGCAGATATATTCCTCCCAACCAGTTTGCCAACGCCGAATAATCAAACTCATCCTACGCTTCTCCTGCATTGGTGGGACTTGTGTACAATGCCAGTATCGAGGATTATACGCAACAATCATTCCATCTGTGAGACGGTAGCATTCGGCCTCCTTCCACAAATATCCAGCTTTGGCTTGCTTCAAATTAAAACTCCTGTTGGGATTAATATAGAAGTTGGCCTCACCAAGGTTTACCATCACACACCACTCCCGAAACATGGGATGGTCTTTATGCCAATCAATTCCATTGTCTGCAGTTAGTATAGCTGAGTCCCATTCTGACATCAGCCTCTGACAAAATCTATCCAGGCGATCGCTCGGTCGAACAACCATTACACTTGGAGGTGTAAAAATCTTGAATCGCTTTCCTGACTGGAAGTTACAGCCAGACTTAATCCAGCGTTGGGGACGACCTGGACAGAATGAACTCCTGGACTGCTTGGTGGTGGGATTTATAGACTCACAAAACTGTCTAAAGTTTTCCAGGTGTTCCCCCTGGAGGACTTGACGTAAAATCTTAAACATTGGATAATCGTATTGAATGTAAGAAGTTAAGGCAGTAGAGGGGTCAACTCTACTGCCGTTTCATTATGCAGCTACCAACTTCTTCTGCTCTTTAGTAAAAAAGAAATTGACATGGTTGCAAGTTTCATCAGACCCAACTAGCATCAACCATCGGGACTGATAAGCTATGCACTTATCTCGATGGATAGTGTCTCCGTAGCAAGGCAGAACTGTCCAGATACCGAGGTTGTACCTAAGCTTCTTGTGATGACTGCTCCTGCGAGTAGCAGCGTAGACAAACACATTTCTGTACTTGTGTTTGGCTAGGTACAACTGAACCAACAAATCCACACCAGGGTTATCTCCAATGTGGACTTCCAATCCAAGTGCCATAATTTTGTCTAGAGATTGTATGGCCTGCTCAGGCAGCTTTCGTAGGTGATGGCTGCCCGTAATCATTACGGATTTTGATTTGACTTTCATTGTGGTAACCTAATAAATAAAAACCGGAAGTCTAAAACCTCCGGCTGTTTCCTTCAACCTAGAATGGAATATCGCTGTCATCGTCAGTAGCAGCAAGAGCAGCTATCCTGCCAAGCTTACGAGTTTCGCTAAGGCTGACAACGTTCCAAATGCTATCGCAATTCTTGCAAGCGCTTTGGATACTGGTCTCAAGATTGCCAACGTCGTGAACTGGAACTTCCTCTCGCTCAAGGCCGAGCCAGTCTTGTTCAATCCAGCTATCCTCTGAATCACTGACAACAACTGGAAATTCAACTCGGAGTCGATAAACGTTGACAATCTGGAATCCGTTTCTAGTTTTCATCGGTTTAATCCAATAACACCGAAACCTTCACGCAAGGCGAGGAGTGGGGGCACGATTTCACGGATAACCTAACAACGAAGTCAGCAACCGCCCCCCGACGAGACGAGCCACTAAATGTTACGAGTTATTTAATAGACGCGAATTACAGAAGCGTTTACTAAAGAAGGCTGATAGACGACAACTACCAGCCAAGATGTTCTTACTTTTGATTCCTGTACCTTTTCTCCAGGAATCTGATGCACTTGGCAATTACTGTTGCATGGCTAGACTTACCAACTTCATAGCCATCGACTAAGAGCCTGACTTCATGGCATGGCTGTCCATCCTTAAATTTGCCAGATACAGCAATATTGGCTAAGTCTATGATGGTAAAGCCTGGGTCGAATATTGTCCCATGCTCATCATAGGCTTTCATATCCTGCTTTAGCCGTTCGCGAAACATTTCAACTGGATCGTATCCATGTTCTCTGTGTTCGCGATAGACATCGGTCTCGTAGACGTTGGCCATTGGGCTTTCACCACTGCACCAGACGAACGCTATACCCTTCTTTCTGAAGCGATATTTGTACCGATGTAACTCAGGCAGATCGTGGTAATTGCTAGTGCTTTCAACTCTAATCTTCATGGTTATTTCTCCATAAACACCATGACCAATACGCAAGGTAAGGAGTGGGGGCACAGTTTCACAGATAACCTAACAACGAAGTGGTAACTCGCCCCCCGACGCGACGAGCTACTAAATGCTATGAGTTAATCACTATTTGATGTGTAGCTGAAAAAAAGTCTACTAATACAGCTCTATAGTCCCATTATCATCTGGATAATCTCCAGCATAGTAGCCGTAGTCACCATAGTTTTCCTCTTCGTACTCGTCCTCAGTCTGTTCCTCAACTTCTTCCACAGCAGCATAAATAAAACTGGACTCTTCAATCATCCACTTGATGCAATTGGCAATTACAGTAGCGTGGCACTGCTTGGGATAACAGTAGCAAAGCAATACCATCTCCTTCATGGGAGAACCATCAAGAAACTGTTCTGCTACACATAGCTGTGCTAGAGACAGAATTTCATCAACTAACGTCGAGGATTTTGTACCATTTTGGTAAGCTTTAATTTCATTCCATAGATGCTTGCGGAACTCAGCTATCGCTACTTCTGTAGGAGTGTCCGTCGTTACTGGAAATGGGTTTCCTAATGAGCTTGGGCGACCACAGTATATGTATGCAATTCCATCTTGGCGTAGTCGGTATTTGCCAGACAAAGCGTTAATTTCTTTGTAGTTCTTAATATTATCAACTCTAATTTTCATAGCTTTTAAAGCGTGGTTTTTTAAGGGACAAAAAAACAGAACAGCACCCAAAGCTAGGTACTGCTTTCTTTTCCACAGCTAGAATGGAACCTTTATCTTGCTCCAGTTTGCTCTCCAAGCAACCAAAGCAAATCTTTCTTGCTCTAGCTTATCTACCGAATGCAGCACCTTAGTCCTGAAGAGGTAGATTTCTCCTGCTTTGCACTGGTGTACCTCGCTCCCTATCCTGAAAACGAAGTCAGTGCTGGAAACAGAAACAGCCTCAAATCCATAGCCAGCAGCGTCACGGTGGGGTAAGATACCACCCCCTGGCTGGTAATGTAAGGCAAGCGCAATTCCCCATCTAGGCAGAATCCTATCTAGAAATATCTCAATCCTGGCATCCCTGTATGCTTCTACTGCATCCGGATCTTTATGATTCCCAGTTAACTCTAGAGCTATCGGTAGAGTTCTTCTACCAAAGCTAGATTTGTAAGAATCAGTCCGATATGCTAGAGTCTTCATGTAATCAGTAAAATCCTCAATGTCAACTCTACCAATCTTATGGATAAGCTCGTTCTTTTCTAAAGTCATGGAATCACTCCAAATTCTCCACAACCTCAACTACTGCTGAGTACGGGGGGTTGTTTCACAAATAGCCTTTGTATCTAACTAATAACTCCCCCCTAGCCGAAGCAGCAAATTTTTTAAGTATCAAATCAAAAAGGTAAGTAGAAGCACAAGCACCTACTTACCTTA
>NZ_JAAHGK010000674.1:0-4149 GCF_010672505.1 Okeania sp. SIO2B9
ATCAATATGAAAAGCGCTGTAAATCATTCTTGTTGAAGAGGCAAGAAGCAAGAAGGAAAAAGGAAAAAGTAGATGGGGACTCAAACTCCAAGCAATTAGAGTTGTTGGGAAATAAAAATTGAACAATGCTCAAAAGCTTATTCTATAAGGTTTTCAGTATCTTAGGACTGAAAAACGCTATAAACTTTGACTAATAAGGGTTTTAGCCATTTTTTTAGCTTAATTCCCAACAACTCTATTATAAACACTGTGTAGAAGGCAGGGTATTAAACCCAAAAGAAAAAAAATAATTTTATTGCTTCGGTGTTTCTCATTCCCTAAAGTCTACAATATCTCACAACTCAAATAAGATTGCTGTATATCAACCAACTCACTCCAACAAGCCCGGTCTAGAAAAGCGAAAAAGCTTATAGTTAAAGTGCTAATTGCTGTATATCAATTAATTTAGAGTTTGAATATTCATCTTGAGACGCTCCCTGTAATCAAATCATTTTTCAACAATAAAAACTCTCCAATTATCTTACTTTGTTTCTTATGTCCTCAAGGATTTAATTCACTGTTAATATTTTAAATCTAAATCCTGAATAAATCTTTGCTTAATTGATTAGCTGTCAATTTTTCGAGCAACTTATTGGCAAATTAAGTTGTACAAAATTCATAACAATTAGACTTAGATTCTATTTCTGGGGATAAAATTCTGATACAACCCTGTTTATAAAGAAACTGGTCACTATATTTAGGATTCACATTGGCAATGATATTAAACCTTGCCATTATTGCCATTAACTCAGATTTTTTTATAGGTTTGCTTATATAGCCATTAGCCCCTTGTTTCATCGCCCAATATACATCAACTTCTTTGTTTTTACTAGAGAAAAAAACTACAGGTATATTCATAATTTTAGGTTCTGATTTAATTTGACGACAAACTGAATAGCCATTCATTTTTGGCATAATAATGTCTAAAAGCACTAAATCAGGATGTTCTAGTTTGATTTTTTCTAGTGCTTCTAAACCATCACTTGCCAGTATAATATTTAATCCCATCTTAGTAAGAAAGTGTGAACCGAGTTTTCTGACAATTTCGCAGTCATCTACGATTAAGACTGTTTTTTTTACCATGATTATATAGTGAAGCTAATGTATAGTTACCAAACTTGATTGAGGTGTAGATTTAGCACCCATGAATTGGGTGATTTAATACTTGCACTCCTGACTGTTTTCCCAATTGCAGAATGTTAAATTAATCGATTCAGTTAATAATGAAATTTTTAACTAAGAGAATATTAATATTATTAACCTAGTTTCATGATTTTTTGGTAGAGCATACAATCGTATCTACCTGTAATTATAATACACCTTTTAGATAGAAAATCAGAAGTTTTAGAACTGATTTATAAAGTAAATATTAAGAGGCTGAATTTCTGATTGTAGGCCAGTAAAGTAGAAATTTATGAGACCTAGATAGCATAAGAGTTTTCCTGCGGAATGCTGCGCAAACAGCTCAGTTAATAAATCAGGTCTTACCGAAGTTTGTGAAGTACAGTAAGCATTCAGCATTCAGTTATTAGAAGTCAGCCATAAAAATGAAAGACGAATTTGGCACATTAGTCAATATAATTCTTGGTGAAAAAATATAGAGGTAGTCCTATAGGTAGTATTTATAGCAATAGCCAGAGCGGTTAAGACATAGACTGATGAATCTTAAACTAGGCAATGTTTTTCCCACTGTTCTCAGATCCGGTTTTCCCTGTTCCCTGTTATAGTTTGATGTATTTTTATCCAGACTTTCAATTATCATTCAGTCTCTGAATACTGATTTAAACTTAATTTCGCCAAAAGCTATCATCAGTTAAGAGTTAATAAATGATAGCTAAATACCGATAAATTACATTCTTTCTAAAACAGAAATAATGATAGCTGAATACTGATAAATCACATTCTTTCTAAAACAGAAATTCCCAGCAAAGATAATCCCAACTTTAGAGTTATAGCTGTCAAGTAACACAACAATAATCTAGAAGTACGCAAAGGTTCTTCTGAAGTTAACACTGGGCAATTCTCAAAAAATTGATTAAACTTTCCACTCAATTCATATAAATATTCACAAAGACGATTAGGCAACAGTTCAACAGCTACCATATTTAACACTTCATTCAACAACAATAGATGTTTTCCTAACACCAACTCTTGCTCATCTTTCAAGATGATTTTGCCATTCTCTCTCAAATTTTCAAACTCAATTTCTCCCTTCCGAGCAATTCCTTGAACCCGCACATAAGCATATAATAAATAAGGAGCAGTATTTCCATTCAAAGCCAACATTTTATCAAAACTAAACACATAATTACTATTCCGATTTTGACTCAAATCTGCATACTTAACCGCACTCAAACCAACAACTTTAGCTATATTTTCAATAAACTCATCACTCTCCGAACGATTCTCCTCTTCCAGCCTCTTTTTCAAATCATTCCGCGCCCGATTTATAGCCTCATCTAATAACTCTTTTAACCTGACAGTTTCCCCAGAACGAGTCTTTAACTTCTTCCCATCTTCTCCTAATACCAAACCAAAAGAAACATGAACAACTTCCACATTTTCTGGAATCCAACCAGCACGTTTTGCCACTTGCCAAACTTGAGCAAAATGATTAGCTTGACCAGCATCCGTAACGTAAATTAATCGCTTTGCACCCTCTTTTTCAATCCGATGACATAAAGCAGCTAAATCAGTAGTTGCATAATTATAACCACCATCAGATTTTTGTACAATTAATGGTAAACGCTCGCCTTCCTTATTAGTAAATCCCTCCAAAAATACACATTGAGCACCATTATTTTCCTCCAATAAACTTAACTTATTTAATTCTTCCACAACCCCAGGCAACATAGAATTATAAAAAGATTCTCCCCGCTCATTTAACTCAATATCAAGTAAGTCATAAATAACTTGAAATTCCCGGCGAGATTGATTACATAAAAGTTGCCAAGCATAACGACTATCCTCTGCACCAGCTTGCAAATTTACTACTTCTTCCCTCGATTTTTCCTTAAAAATTTCATCCTCATCAAACCTTTTTTTTGCCTTCCGATAAAAAGCAACTAAATCTCCTATATCTAAAACATCAGCAGTTTTTAAAGCTTCTGGAAAAGCTTCTCGTAAATAAGTAATTAACATTCCAAACTGAGTACCCCAGTCTCCCACATGATTTAACCTAAGTACATCATGTCCCTGAAATTCTAGAACCCTTGCCAAAGAATCTCCAATAATTGTTGAACGTAAATGTCCAACGTGCATTTCTTTCGCAATATTGGGACTAGAAAAATCAATGACAACTCGCTGTGGATTTTTTGTCGGGGGAATATTAAGTCGTTCATTTTTGATAATCTGTTGTAAATTAACTTCTATATATTCTGGTTTGAGGGTAATATTGATAAATCCTGGTCCAGCAATTTCTGGAGGCTTACATATATCCGTAATATCCAGCTTTTCAATAATTTGAGTAGCGATCGCCCTTGGTTTATCCTTTAATTTCTTAGCTAAAGACATTGCTACGTTACATTGATAATCTCCAAATTTGGGATTACTAGCTGGAACGACCATTGGATCTGTATTGGCTAAATCTTGACCAAAAGCAGCAACTATAGCTTTGTCGAATTTACTTTTGAGTTGTTCAAGAGTAGAGTTAATCATTATGTTTAATGTTGAAGATTTTAAACTTTTATAGATAATAACTTTCTGCTGTGGAAAAAAGTACTGATATCTGATAGACTAATTCTGAATATTTAAGTAGGTAGGTAAAATCATTTGTAGATTTACTACTCATACAAAATATGCCAGACTAGGGTGATTTTCAAAAAAATTGAAATTTAGGTAATTAGGGGATAATAAATAGATTTAGTATTCAGATATATTTTCTGTTCCCATATTTAGTATTTTATACCTCGATTAAATGTTAAATTAATTTGGCACAGATACTTATCTAATCCAATTTCTGCCAGGCAGCGGGCCAGCTCCCGTTCAACGTGGATGAGCTTGGCTGCGACTTCATGGCCTTCACCGACCGGAAGTTCATGCGCGGCCCCCGAGGTACCGGTTTGCTCTACGTTCGGGCCGAGACGATGCCGACGCTCGACGAGCCGGTCA
>NZ_JAAHGK010000675.1:0-4147 GCF_010672505.1 Okeania sp. SIO2B9
AGATGTTACTTTTGATGGCTCGACATTGGTCATAAAATTATCAATTTCTGTGGCCTCTTCTATAGAACTAGCATTGATAACGATAGCAAATGTTCTTTCTCCAAAAAGGCGTGAAGTTGATGCTCTAGATGAACATGGTCTGGCATAATTTCTAGTGCTATCAACCTCCAGTTGTGCTCAGTACATAGCTCAAAAATAATCTCTTGGAGCCTTTGTTTGACATCCTCTACGCGGTTTAACGGGTGATAAAGCCTTTGACTGAGAGAGGAATAGAAGTAGTGATTCCACCGAAAAAAAATCTAAAAGAACTCCGTAATTATGATCGAGTCTTATACAAAGTACCTCATCAGATCAAAAATTTTTTCGCCAAACTCAAACAGTATCGAGCGATCGCCACAAGGTATGACAAGGGTTCAGTAAACTTTCTAGGAGGAATTTATGAGGAATTTATTTGGTAGCTTCAGTCATTTTATTGCCATAGCGATCATCATCTTCCTTGATCATATAATGGCTATCTTCTAGAGTTTAGACTAACTATAGCAGTGCATTCTGGCAGATTTACACATTATTTTTTGTAAACCTTTTCGCTTACTGCACTTTGAGCTGGAAGTTGTAAATACCTGAGGGAGCAGCGTTGTACCCAAAAATAACACCGTACAGTCTAGTATAATCTCATGTGCGATCGCTACTGAATACCAGCAAAGTTGATGGTTGACAAATATTAATAAATCAAATTTCAGAAAAAGGGAGAAAATTGAAAAGCAATTAAATAGAAACATAACTCTCCCTGATGAATACTAACATAAATAGACTGCAAAAATTTAGGACTGATACCTACAATTTACTTGGGTTTGCTCAGGATTCCACTTATGATTTAATCCATGCAGTTTTAACCACGCTTAACAGCCAATTCATTGGCTGATTTTTCCCTTTCACCTTGATTTCAAAGACAATGGCCTTCTACTTATGAATCCTTATCTTCCGTGAGCTTAAGCCTCAAAAAAACTTAAGCCCTGGAAGGGTCGCACAATCAATGTTCGGACTTTTAGTCAAGATTGGAACCCCTGCTAAAACTGCCAAACCCCGTGGAAAATCCACTGGTTGGAAAACAGGTAAAGTCAGAAGTAAAAGAACCCGTTATCCTGTAGTAAAAAAACGAAAAAGTCCCACAAAAAAAACCAAAAATCTGAAAACTTAGACTCAATTTTTGGTTAATTTACCTTCTTTTTTCACCCAAAACAATCTTGGGAAATTTTGTCTTAGTCTAAACTCCAGTAATTTTATGATCTGAAAATTTAAGAATCTACTATAGCAATCCTATTTCATATCATGTCCGATTATATACTTAGACTTTGATGAAAGGGAGATAGAGAACATAAGTTAGAAGGAAGAAGGGTTTCCTCCAATTGTGACGTAATTTTACACACTAAGGATACTACCGGACATGATATCAGTTGCGGGTAACAATATCTTGGAATTTAGGGAACACCTTAACTGGGAATAAGGGGAAAAGTTTCAGAATTTTTATCTATACTGAGATTTTTGACAAATCATTTAGGATTGCTATATTAGTTAGAATCTAAAAGTAGTCCGTAATGTTGTCACCCAAATAGTATCATTAAAATCATCGTGATTCGGATTAGTAATCACAAATAAACCAGGAGTAACAGAGATATTATCATTAAGTTGGAATCGATAAATTGCTTCTATATGTATAGAAGTATCGTCATCCTTGAGTGAATCATCATCACCGCCATCGGTAACAATAGGAGGAACCCCTACCATAATACCGCCCATGTTACCTTCCTTAAACAAATCTGGAAAAGCAACATAGAGCATTCCATTAATGATAGTAACGTCGTCATCATCACCGTTATCATTTTCCGGACGAGCCCAGGTGGTGCCAAACCAACCGCCCACTTCAATCTTGTCATTTACCCTCCAATTAGCTTGAAACCCAACGTTATCAGCAGTAGTGGGAGTACCATCAAAAGGATCTTGAGCCTTGAAACTACCTGTAGCTGCACTCACATCAACAGAATCTTTACCCCAATACTTACGAACATAACCTAGGCCAAAAGACAGATTGGGATTGGGTTGAATTATGAGCTGACCCAAAGCACTATAGTCACCATTGAAAATACCAGCACCTTCATTTGGATCTTCTGGCTCGCCAGATAAGTAAGCGATTTCGAGTAAAAAGGTCTCATTAAATGCGTACTGAATCCCCAGACCAGCACCAGCAGGGCCTCGGAAACTGGTAGGATTACGTCTACCAAAGCGGGAGATAGTGCCATCGCCTTCATCTTGAAGAGGTGTTAAAACTGTGGAAACGTCGTCAAGGTCTACTCCAGTAGGGCCAACTAAAACTTGAGCCTTATCGCCTACAGGGAAACTATAGAAGAATAAGTCAATGATGACTGTATCATCACCATCACCTTCATCAATACCTGCAAGAGTCATTAAGGTATTAGTGAGGTTTTCTCCGCTGAGGTCTGGAATATCAGTGGCTTGTAGACGGGTAAATAGTAAATCTTCTCCAGTAAAGCTGGTCTCAAAATTCAGACGTACTCGATAAGAAAAGGTGGTTTCAGTTTTGTCATTAGCTGATGCTTCTCCCCGAGCTTGGGCTCTTTCTCCATAAGTATCAGTTACCCAGAATAGTACTTCACCATCTAGTTTGGTTGTGGTGGAAAATTGATTGGCCTCCAATTCTGCGCTGCGTGCTTCTAAAGCATCTACACGACCGCGCAATTCTGCTAATTCTACGGCAAATTCTTCTTGCAACCTTTGTAACACAGCTAAGTCGTCGCGAGTTACTAAGTCTGCGGTTGCTGCTGCGACTAATTCCGTAATTCTGTCTAAACAAGCGTTTAAACCTGCTGCAAATTCATAACGAGTCATGGCACGGTTGCCTTTGAATGTGCCATCCGGATAACCTGCGATACAACCATAACGTTCTACTAATGATTGTAAAGCTTGAAAAGCCCAATCTGTGGGTTGGACATCTGATAACTGGGAAACAGATGTTACTTGGCCCATTGGGTCTACTACTTCTAAGTCTGATGCCCCTTTAATTCCTGAAGTTATCCCTTCAATAGAGGTCTCTGATTCTAGGTCGGATACCCCAATAGAATTTTTGGGTGATGTCTGAGTAGGTTTTTTTGATTCTAGGTCGGATACCCCAATAGAATTTTTGGGTGATGTCTGATTCTCTGGTGGAGTAGGCAGTGCCTGGGCAGTATTAGCCATTAGTAGGGTGATACTGAGAATGCTAGGACTATATTTTACAAATTTATTAAGAGTTTTTTTCATTCAGTTTTTACTCATACCCCTTGATTATTAAGGGGATTTACTCTGTTAGTAAGGATTAAAGTTATAGTTTATCGGCACTAACTACTTTGCCGAGCTGGTTAATAGATAATAACTTATTGAGTTATTATCTATTAATTTTTTATTTGGCAAGGTTAAAGTCTTGAGTATACTATTTTCAATTATCAATAACCTGAGAAAATATAGTAATACCATTTCTCAAAAGTTTTGCTACATCTCCTTGGAAGTAGGGAATAGGGTTAAAAGGCATAAGATATTTTGGATTAATGCCGATAATCCTCTACATTCATTACTGAATCATTATTATTACTTAATAACTGAAGTTCATCGGAAGTATAGCATTATTTTTGGGAATTGGTATAATACATACTGATATATTTATATGCTATATCAGTATTTGTAACGTAGTATTAATTGGTATTGCAGGAAAAATGAAGAGAATTAACTATGTATTATCATTTTCTTTGTGGGTTTAATACCCCACCGTCTACACGGTGTTCAAAATTACTTGGGGTGAGAATCCCCATGTAATTTTCCTCCTGTCTCCTGTCTCCTGTCTCCTGTCTCCTTCTTCAAGTATAGCTATTGTGCGCTCAGGTTTTGAAAATTAATCGTTTATTTAGATTTGAAATAATTAATATTTATTATCAAAATATTACTATAGACCCGATCGTCTGTGACATTGGCCGGGTAAAAGTGATTCATTAATGGATAAAGGAGCAAAGCATTAGAAATGAAGTCTATCCCTCACTCCTAATGCTTTACTCCCTATTAGTAAATTATTAAGCGAAATAACTCAGTCTACCTAAAAATT
>NZ_JAAHGK010000676.1:0-4147 GCF_010672505.1 Okeania sp. SIO2B9
TGTAGCAATTCCGGCAACAAAATCCAGATATTCTTTTCCTTCAGTATCCCAAACACGACAACCTTCGCCCCGTTCAAGAGCAATGGGGAAACGCCCGTAAGTGTTCATTACATAAGCGTTGAAGTTGTCAGCACTAAATGTTGTATATCCGCCTGTTGTTCCTAAAGATTGCTTTACTATTGTTTCAGGAGTCATAAATCATCATCCTCAAAATCCTCAAAATCAAACTCAATGTTAATTTAATTTTAAAAGAATATATAGAATTTGTAGGTTTTTTTTAATTTATATAGCAGAAGAAAGAAGGAAGAAGGAATAAGGAAAAATCTGGCGTTGTCTGAGTTTTAAGCTTTTGATATGTCCGCGCCCTTTGCTTCGACTGCTATAATATTTTCAGGACTTACGCGAACTATTGAATCATGCAGCATCTGTAGGATTAAACGGCCGTTTGCCCCTATTAGGTATGGTGGTTATGCGTCAGTCCTGATTTTCTCTAAAGTTTTTCGCCATATCAATTTTTATTGCTTTTACCTTGTTTTTTTAGATTCTTTTAAACTTTCTTTTTTGATGTGGGGGAGTAGGGGAGTAGGGGGAGTAGCAAACAAAAGTAAGTTTTTTTTCACCATCTAAAACCTATCGCCTATCACCTTACCGAATAATTAAGGTTTAATACCAAATCTCAAAAGTTTTGCTACATCTCCTTGAGAGTAGGGAGTAGAGAGTAGGGTGAAAAGATATAAGATATCTTGGTTTAATGCTGATAATCGTTACAAACATGATTCAACCATTATTATTACTTAATAACTGAAGTTCCATGGGAAGTATAGCTTATTTTTGGGAATTGGTATAAAGCCTCTCCTTTAAAGGAGAAAAAGCGGTCGTTAGCGGAGCTTCCCGAAGGGTGGGATGGCGAGGTTTCCTCGCCATATCCAATCGACCAAGAGAAGAAAAAAAATTACCTTTTGCGTCAATCCTATCCGTTTTCAAGGAGAGGTAATAATTAATTATTAATTATTAATCGTTGAACACCTACCACCTTCTTATTTCCTAACCTTTAATCCTGTCATAGTTTCAAGTTCTTGTCTGAATAATAAAGCATATCGACTAGGGATATCAACCAAGGTAACGCTTTCATTATTTTGTGCATCCAAATAAACAATTGCTATTTGAACCCTAGCTTGTTTATCTATAGCACTAATTATTCCACCTACAGGAGAAAGAATACCTTTAGCAATACTTTTTCTGACTTGAGTTTTCGCATAATCTCCTGTAGAAAGTTCTGTAATTTGTTCTTTCTTTAAAGTAAAATTAGCATCTTGATATTCTTCTTTATCAAATTCTATATCCAGGCGCTTACCCGAAATATCTACGTTGACTTCGCATTGATTTAACTCCCCATTATTATTATTTAAACAATGAGCACCATGAGTTCTAGCTAAGGCAATATTAGCTGGAAAAAATAATGAAGCAATAGAGACAAGAGCAATTAATTGTTTTTGCATAATTTTAGCCATTTTAATTAATAAAAGTCAGGAGTCAGGAGGAAGAAAGAAGGAAGTTTTTGGCGTTGCATAGTGACGAATGATTTTAGATTTTTGATGAACAGGATTTTGGATTAATCAATTGCTAGAATGATTGATATTAGGTTTTTTTAGTCAAAGTCTAAACTAATTTTTGGCAATATCATTCCATAATGTGCAACCCCAAGTTTTTTATCACGCTATTAAACGGACATGATATTAGTTATATAGGAGAGAAGGAATAAATGGATACTGAAAAGTTGCCCCTCCCAGTCTACAAACCCCAAAAAGCTTGTAGAAACTATTGAGGCGGTGGAGTATTACAACAGATTTCACCATGGCGTGAGGTACATCCTTCGCAGGCAAGATGCCCGCACTATCAACATCTTAACGTTAATATTTGTACTTCATATACAACCGAATCTGCTGTAAACCCATGAAGAAAAAGGTTAGTGGTGCATTGTAATGGTATAGTTGCCACTGGGAGCATCTTGCTCCCGTTCTAATGATTTTTGCCATGATATAGCCAGAGAGAGCATTTTATACCATTTCTGAATAATAATGCTATATTTGATTACCATCTCCCTACTCCCCTACTCAAGGAAACATAGAAAAGTTTTTGAGGTTTGGTATTATTCAGAACTACGAATCTGTAAACCAGTCAAAATTTCTAAATCTTTCATTAGAGGTTCGCTTTGTTTTGTAGGAATATCAATCATAGTGACATTTTTATTGTTTTGATAATCCACATATTCAATAGCTAACTGAGTCCTGTCCTGTTTAGCAAACATACCAACTAAAGCTCCCAACGGACCGAGAATTAAACTGGCACCAATAGTTTCTTTGGCTCTTTTTTTAGCATATTCACCAGTTGAAATTTCAGTAATTTGATTACCTCTCAACTTCATATTAACATCTTGAAATTTTTCAGATTTAAAATTCATTTCCAGGCTGTTATTTCGGTCTGAGATAATAACTCTACACTTTTTCATTTCACCACTAATAATATTCAGGCAGTGAGCGCCATGTTCTCCAGCTAAAGCCTGGTTGTTACTCCAAACAACTGTAGCAATAGATATCAAAATAGCAATTTTTTCATACTCTTAATGTAGTGAATTAATACTTAATCAGATTGACTAAAGCTTTTTATATATTAGCTCTAATAAACCTAAACTATATTATATTATCTAGAGAATTAGTGTTGGATAATTAACAGTATCAAGAATAAAAAACATCTATAGCGCTACCCGCTAGGGAACAGGGAATAGTGAACTGTAAAAGTGTTTTAGGATTGAAAAATGTCCTAACCAATTCTTGTAATGCTATAAAGTTGATATCGATAAAATTATGGCCAATTTCATTAGTATCCCCAGATACTTTTTCCTTCTTGCTTTTTCAAATAACAATCCTAATATCAAGTCTCATTAATTAGCCATAATAAAAATGTTTTCTCTGATAAATTTCTCCCTATTCCCTATTCCCTATTCCCTAAATTTTGTATTGTGGGTATTCAAAGAGACATGATATAAATCATTCCTAATATTGCTGCGATGTTTCCCATTTCCTATTCCCGATATATTGTATGAAGTTTTACAAAAAATCAATATCTATAGTTGTAAATATCAAATAAAATAGTAAACGAAAAAGTATACTAGCCAAAGCAACATGAATAATTTACAAAAGTGGACATCACTCTTAGGTAGAATATTTCTCTCTGCAGTTTTTATCAAATCAGGTATTGGTAAAATTTTAGATCCAGCAAGTGCTCAACAATATATGGCATCTGCTGGAATTCCTGGTTGGCTTTTATTTCCGACAATTGCTGTTTTATTAATAGGTGGATTATCTGTTTTAGTAGGTTATAAAGCCCGTTATGGCGCACTTTTATTAATAGGATTTTTAATTCCAAGTACTGTAATTTTCCACAATCTTTTTGCAGATGCTTCTCAGGAAATTGCTTTTATGAAAAATCTTGGATTAATTGGAGGATTGTTAATGATTTATTCTTTTGGTCCAGGTTCAATTAGTTTTGATGGGAAAAATATTAATTATGATTAAAGAAGGCAGAAGGCAGAAGGCAGAAGTCAGAAGGGAAAATTACTTATGGATAGTATCCGACATGGCACTTCGTTTCTTATAACCCCAAACAATTTTAAGCACTCCTGTTGACGGTGAGGTATTAAACCCGCTACAGAAAAAATAATACTAAATTTATTGAGGAAAAAAGTCAAAAATAAACTTAATAATTTCCTAGATTTATACACAAACATAGTATGGAAATTGCTATATCAAAAGTTTAAAATTCAGACAAAGCAAAATTTTACCTTCTTCCTTCTTTCTTCTTCTTACCGAATAATTAAGGTTTAAAGCCTCTCCTTTAAATGAGAAACAAGAAAAAATTTTCCTTTTATTCAATCCTATCCGCTTTCGGGAGAGGTAATTATCAATTATCCATTATCAATTATCAATTATTGAATTCTTCCTTCTGCTATAAATATCAATAAATTTGTTAGAAAATATGAAAACACAGTGGGAAAACTTTTTACAAAATCTTGGTGAATGGCATGGTTCATTTACTAAAATTTCTGCTCAAGGAGATATAGTTGAAGATACACCTAGTATTCTGATTT
>NZ_JAAHGK010000677.1:0-4146 GCF_010672505.1 Okeania sp. SIO2B9
ACTTAAGCCAACTGTGTAGGGGCACTTTGACTTGTCCCCAAAGAGTATATCTTTGGTCAGCTAAGAAGAAACGGAGCAACACGGATTTATCCTGTTGCGTAGTATCTGCTTAGAATCCCCGTGACTTAAGTCCGGGGAGTAGTCAAATAAAGATCGAACTCGAATAAATAACTGTAGGCTTTCAAGGCCCAAATAGAGTCAAATTGAAACGGGTCAATGATTCTTTGAGACTTAATAATTAGTCCTGTGTCAACACCTTGATCGATGTAATGGATGGTTACTCCCACAACTTCCCTAAATTTATTGACATCTTGGAGAATGGCAATATTCTCTACTGAATACATTCCACGACCATAGGGTAAAATGGCAGAATGACAATTGAACAGTTGGGATTGTGTCATTTCTATCCACCACGGTTTGAGGATTTGAGTTACGCAAACAAAAATTAAAGGTGCAGAATCTTTTGATGCTTCTATGAGCCATTCTTTTGCATAGACTCCATTCAAATTATCTCCAAGAAATATGGTTTGAGAATATCCAGTACTCGAGTACGGTGCTATACCATCACGTTCGATCATCGCCTGCTCAGTCGGCTCAATGTTAGGATATAAATCTGTCAAAGCTTGATAAATTTCATCTGTCAAATGTTTTTGACCAGAATACTGAGCGTGGAAAGCATTTCTAGCTTTAAGTAAACTTTCGGGTTGAACTTTTTCCTTGACGATCACTCCCTGGAAGTTTGGCAAATCTCCAAACGCTTCAATCCATTTTGATACCAAATAAGAGCAAAGAATATTCGTATCTACCAATAAGTAAAATTTTTTATGGTTCATGGATGCACCTTACTAACAACATATATTTGGGATTTAAGCTGAGTCTGAAAAAGCTGAATGACGGATATCTATAAATCTACACAAGAATATAATGGAATGCCTACAATAAATTCGCTCATAATCAAAATTCTATTTATAATACCATCTAATAATTATAGGCAAATAATAAACCTCTTGCAAAAGTTTTAATTAAATCAATTCAATAGATGAAATCAACAATTTAATCTCCCTATTCCCTATTCCCTATTCCCTGACTTATGCAAGAATTATAATATATAAATAAAAAGTGTTTTCGATAATATTTGTTGGTGTCTAAACCGGATTTAGTATAATATCTACCACCTAACACCTAGTAACCCAATATAATAATACCAACTTCATAAACTTAGGGGTAGTACAGTTTTTTTCACAAATAGTTTACTATAATTTTGTTGAACTGTATTATTACCGGATTGGTTTATAAATAAAAATGTGAAAATCTTTAGGATATAGGCAATATGAAAAGATTAGATATAATTAATATCATACTAATATATTGAAATAATTTTATCTTGCTTCAATATTTCAGTTATCAAGTAATAAATAAGATTCAGCAATGTTTTTTAACGATTATAGGAAAAGAGCAAAGATATTTTCATGCCTAAAAACACTACTCCCTACTCCCTACTCTTTACTCCCTACTCCCTGCTCCCTCCTGAAATTCAAATGACTTCAAAATACTCAGACAAACTAACCACAAAAATATCAATAATTTTTTCAGAAAAACATTCAAAGTATGACATTAAAACTCAAGCAAAACTGAATAACATTCAAGAACCAATTACTACCGCACCCCCAGAAGTAAAGCAAATTATTGGGCGAGTATTACAACTAGAAAAAGACCGACTTTATAAAAAAACACCCCGGATAAACGATGATATTCTCAAAATTATTAAAGAAGCGGTGCAATGAAATTAATTTCCATTATCCTGTGTAACTTTCGTCAGTTTTACGGAAAAACACCAGAAATAATTCTGGCATCAGGCCAGAAAAATACAACAATTATTCATGGCAATAATGGTGCAGGTAAAACAACCATAATGAACGCCTTTACTTGGGTACTTTATGAAAAATTTAGCGCCGCTTTTATAATAGAAACTCAACTGGTAAATAAACGAGCAATTACAGAAGCAAAACTTGGTAAAGCCATAGCTTGTTGGGTAGAAATTGTATTTGAACATGATAATAAATGGTATCAAGCCAAACGTTTATCTCGAGCTTATCGCAATGAAAAAAATGAAATTGAACATGGTAAAAGTGAATTATATATGCAGATAGCTGGAGATGACGGACGTTGGTCTCCACCTCCAGAACATCCTGATGATATTATTGGTAGAATTTTGCCAGAAAGTTTACATAGATATTTCTTTTTTGACGGAGAAAGAATTGAGTATATTGTTAGAGACGACCGGAAAAGTGAAATAGCAGAAGCGACGAAAGAATTATTAGGAATTGAAGTATTAAATCGTTCTGTTAGACATTTAGGGGAGGCAAAAAAATCCTTAGAAACTGATTTGAGATTAATTGGTAATCCTGAAACTAAAAAACTGCTGAAAGAAAAAAATCAAATTGAACAAGAAATTAACAAATTATCAAAACGCCAAACAGAGATAGAGAAAGAATTACAAGATCATCGAGAAGTTAAGAAAGAAATTAGTAGTCGTTTAGTGGAATTTAAAGGTGCAGAAGGATTACCCCAACAAAAAGACCAATTAAACATCCAGATAGTATCAATCAAAGAACAAATATTACAAGCTCATCAGGGATTAAAAAGAGTCATATCAACTCGTGGTTATATGGTTTTTTTGTCAGATGCCATAGAAAAATTCCGAGAACTTTTTGGTAATTTAAAAGAAAAAGGTGAGTTGCCCATAGGAATCAAAAGACAGTTTGTACAACAGTTATTAGAAAAACAACGTTGTATTTGTGGAGCAGAATTAACTATAGATTCTCTAGGGAGAAAATCAGTAGAAAAATGGATGGAAAAAGCCGAAATTGCTGATGTAGAAGAAACCGCAATTAGAATGAGTATACAGATAGATGAAATTGATAAACAAGTACTAGAGTTTTGGGATGAAGTCGATCGACAACAAGCTAATATCGAAAAATTGCGTCATCAACTTTCACGGGTTGAAAATGAGTTAGAGTCAGTTCAAAAAAAACTACGAAGTTATCCAGATGAAGATATTCAGCAGTTACAAAAACGGTTAGATGAAATAGAAATTAAGGTAGGAAACTTAAACCGAGAAACTGGGTCAAATGCTCTACAGCTAGAAACTTTAAATAAAGAAATTAAAATCTTAGATAAACAACTTGATAAACAACAAATGAATGAATTAAAACAAGTTTTAGCCCAAAGGCGAATTGCAGCTACTCAAGATGCTATCAATAGATTGATAGAAGTCCGAGCGCGTCTAGAAAAACAGTTTAGAGTTTCTTTAGAAAAACGAGTACAAGAGTTATTTTCAGAAATTTCTTTTACTCCCTATATTCCTAAATTGAATGAAAATTATGAATTAACTTTAGTAGAAAATACTGGTGGAGAAGATGCTTTAGTTGCCGCTTCTACAGGAGAAAATCAAATCCTCAGTTTGGCATTTATTGGTAGTATTATTGACGAAGTAAGAATCTGGAGTCAAAAAAATACTTTAATGGGACCCGATAGTAGCACTTTTCCCATAGTAATGGATTCTCCTTTTGGCAGTTTAGATGAAATTTATCGCAGACAAATTGCTAATATTATTCCTCAATTAGCAAATCAATTAGTTGTATTGGTAACTAAAACTCAATGGCGAGGTGAAGTAGCGGAAGAAATGGCTGATTATATTGGCAGAGAATATGTGCTTTCTTATAATTCTCCAAAATTAGATTGTGAAGAAGATGCTATTCAGTTAAGTGGAGAATCTTATCCTTTGGTAAAACGTAGTCCGAATGAGTTTGAATATACAGAAGTGCTTGAGGTAGATTATGATTAAACTCTAAATAGTAGAATATATAGTAGTCGAAGGAAAGGTTAGAACATATCAAAAGTTTAAAACTCAGACAACGCAAGATTTTTCCTTTTTCCTTCTTACTTCTTCCTTCTGCTATAACTATACAGTTTCACAGAAGTCATCCATCAATTGTCTAATTATGAGAAAAACTTTCCTCCGGAAATACTACGCAAACAACTAGGTAAGACATACTCAAGACATTCATCCTTTAAAATTCCATGAACACCTAAACTTTGATTGAAAATAATTTCAGATGATTATTTCACCTCATTAGATATGAC
>NZ_JAAHGK010000678.1:0-4142 GCF_010672505.1 Okeania sp. SIO2B9
TTTTAATTCTGAGTGGTGAAGTACATCCAAACAGCCAAAATAGACCAACTTGGTTCCAATTAATCTATGATTTATGCAAACTAGCTCTATCTTTAGGATTTTTACCTCATACTAATGTTGGGCCACTTAGTAGAGCAGAAATGAAGGAGTTAAAACAAGTTAATGTGTCAATGGGACTAATGTTGGAGCAGATGACACCTAAATTACTACAAACAGTTCATAAAAATGCTCCTAGTAAAATACCACATTTACGCTTACAACAATTAGAATTAGCTGGCGAACTAAGAATTCCATTTACTACTGGTTTATTATTAGGAGTTGGAGAGACTGTAACTGACTGGAAAGAAACATTAATAGCGATCGCTAATGTTCATAAAAAATGGGGTCATATTCAAGAAGTTATTTTACAACCCTACAGTCCTGGTGAGCGACAAATATGGAATAGTGAAGCTTTCGACATCAATTTGTTGCCAGATATTGTAGCGATCGCTCGTAAAATTTTGCCCTCAACCATTGCGTTACAAATTCCTCCTAATTTAGTTACAAAACCGGAAATATTATTAGCTTGTGTAGAAACTGGTGCGAGTGACTTAGGAGGAATTGGACTCCACGATGAAGTCAACCCTGATTATCCTCATCCCCATTATCAAGGTTTAGCAAAAGTGTTGCAATCGCGAAGATGGCAACTAATCAAAAGATTACCTGTTTATTCTCAATATGATGCTTGGTTGCCAACAAATTTAGGTAATGTTGTGAGTAAATGGCGTATGAGATTGTTAATAGACCTCTCCGGAAAAGAGGAAGTAGGGAGTAGGTAGGGACGTTGCATGCAACGTCCCTACAGAGTAGGGGGAAAGAATTGATGATTTTTGCGCGATAATTGATCGGTTAAACATCAGGACTTACGCACTGAAATATAGATATAGGGTTTTGCTCAGTTACGCTACCGCTTTTTCCTATGGTCATGCTCCGCAAACATGTCGCGGAGCGTTAACGGAGTTATGCGACAGCAAAACACACCCCACCAATAGTGTTCATGCGTAAGTCCTAAAATGTGAGGATTTTTAGCAGATAAGGGCAGAAAAATTGAGTGACAGAGGAAATTGAAGTTTTTTTCAGACTTTTATAGCGGTTTTCACTCATGTTGACTACAAAACTTCTGCCCTCAGCATAAGTGCCTCTCTTAGTGCGCATTCCCTCACAGGAGTCAGCATTCCGCAAGCGAGCTGTCCTCGTCGCGGGGTCAGACCACTTGCGTCTGCTGCCGACGCGGGGTCGCACCGCTTCTGCCTTTAAGCAAAAATTTCTGTATTCTATGAAACATGAAAACTGCTATAAGTCTTTCTACCTCTTCCCTCTTGCTTCTTCCCTCTTGCTTCTTCTTGACAATACTGATGCTACCGGACTTGATATTAAATCTTATTCTTGAGACTTAAATGTTACTCGAAAAAGATTTACGCAAAAGTAACTTTCGAGGTTGCCCAAATAGTAGGGAACCGAAAGTCCACTCAACTTCTTGTAATTGATAACCAGCTTTATCGTAAAGTCTTCGAGCAGTATAATTATTTTCTAATACATGAAGGTATAACTCACAAAAACCCCATCCTAATACCTTATGCTCACAATAACTTAACAATTTTTGAGCAACTCCTAATTTTCTATAGTTAGCATCAACAGCTAAATTTGATAAATAAGCATACTCAAAATTATCTAAATTATCTAATTGCCAAGAGTTGAATAAGAGGACATCCATCCCACCTCGCGAACGCACATCAATTTCCACAGTTCCTACCAAATCTTGTTTTCTAGTATTAGATACATCCCTGGTAGACTCAGTATTTTCGACAACCATAGCAACAAGACATAAATAATGCTCAGTTTTTGAACGAATGCGATTGCGTAAATCTTCGTAAATACCTAGTCGTAAAAAAGGACGAACATAACCCATAATTCCTTGACAGGAGTAAAAACTATTAGTCAAAACTTCGGTAATACTGTTGATATCTTTTGGTTGAGCAATCCGGATGAAAAAACTAAATTCATTAGACAATTTTTTTTTTGCTTGAGGTTCTAGAAACTTTGATAAACAAAATAGAGGGTTCACAATAAATTTACTAACTATATCTAAATTCTATATAAAAGGCTAGAATATCTGTAGTAGCCATCTTGAGGTTGTGTAAAAATCTGAAAAAAGGCAACTGCTTAATTAGGCAATAGGATTAAAAGTTTAAAGCTAATATATTTTAGAATTTTTGACAAATCTTGTCATTTTTGTAGGCAAAGTGATTTTAGATTAAAAAATGATATTGAGCAGCCTACTACAGCTTTTAGTATATATACTAATCAGGGCACTAGTTGATAGGTTGAAAGGCCACTAACAATTTAGTATGTATAACAAGAAGCAAAAGTCCAAATAATTAAAATTTTCTTAAATTCAGAAAACTTTCTATTGTAGGTAAAAATTGTTTTGATCCTGAATCAAAATCACTAATTATAACATTTTAAGCAACTGTATATTATTGAATATCAACTATAGCAGTGCGTGCTGGTATATTTACAAATTACAGGAACTACCCAATAGCTACAAGTCTGATATTATCAGCTTTTTATTTCCCTTATTACCTGTTGCCTGTTGCCTGTTGCCTGCGCATTTGCGCCAGCATTCCGTAGGAAAGCGCTATACAAGATCAAGATTATTCACTTAATTAAATTTAATTAACTTGATAATGAATAAATTATTGATAATAATCACTGTGATTGAAGCACCTTTTTTCAGTGAAGCAAGTACCAAAGTTGGTGATTTGCTTTTTGGTTGATTATTACAGATGTAAATGGACATCTAGCATTCGGTTGTCCAGCACAATAGAGTCCCATCTATAACTGTAACTTGCTAAATCATAATTTATCATTACTGACTTGAAAGCACGGAGAGCGGTGCATGAGTTCTAGAAAAAAACTTAAACCGAAAATTTTGGTTGTCGATGACGAATTAGACAATCTAGACCTTCTTTACCGTACTTTCCACAGAGAATACAAGGTGTTGGGATCCCAAAGTGGACTGGAAGCTCTAAAAATTCTAGAAACATCTGAGGAAGTAGCTGTAATTATTTCAGACCAGCGAATGCCCAAAATGAGTGGTACAGAATTCTTGAGTTTAACTGCCAACCAATACCCTAATACTATTCGAATTGTTTTAACTGGATTCACTGATATAGAGAAATTCCTGATAACGATCGATCATCAACTGCAATAGAATTACCTCAGTCATTTGCTCCCATTCGTAGTAATCCTGTTTTAATGGAATTGCTAAAAACAAAAAAAACAATAGCAATTTGCGATCTGAAGATCAATCCGGAATTTAACGAATATTAACTACCCTTACGCTCTAATACTCGCGCTTTGATGGTAGTACCCCTAACTGTCAATGGTAAAATTATTGGTAGTATTTCTCTACGTCACAATGACGACAGACACCAATGGCAAGCTTCTGAAATTGAACTAGCGGAAGCAGTAGCTTCCCAAGCAGCGATCGCCGTGCAACAATCCAGTCTATACCAAACAACCAGACAACAAGTTGAACGACTAATAGAAGCATACCGCCTCAAAAAGAATTTTTCCAAAATATCTCCCATGAATTTCGTACACCTTTAACTTTAACGATCGGTTTGTGAGAAGAAGCAGTTAATTCCAGCAGAGATTTACCTCTAGATCGAGGTGCGATTGCACTGCGTAATTCTCGTCGTCTCTTGAGATTAGTTAATCAATTATTAGATTTGCAAAGACTTGATGCTGGAAGAATGCAGCCTTCTTTTCAACCCTGTAATATCAAACTCAAAAGTATTGCTACATCTTTTTGAGAGTAGGGAGTAGGGACCCACCCCTAACCCCGACCGTGGAGGGGAAAAAGGAGTAGGGAGTAGGGTGAAAAGAGATAAGATATCTTGGCTTAATGCCGATAATCGTTATAAACATTACTAAACGATTATTATTACTTAATAACTGAAGTTCATCGGAAGTATAGCATTAATGCATGGGAATTGGTATAATCTCGTAGCTTTCTGTGACAATATTGTGGCTCACGGGGTGAAAAGCACCTCAAAACTATTGTGATATAAGGGTTTCAACTATTAAAACTCTGTATC
>NZ_JAAHGK010000679.1:0-4141 GCF_010672505.1 Okeania sp. SIO2B9
TCTCCGGGAATTATCCTTTGGGAAATTGGCGTTCGCGATAGCGATGCGGAGCATGATCGCTCCAGGGCAAACTTTTGAGAAGTTATGGCAAGTTATCCAGTGTGAGCATAGCTTTTGGTATGTCACTGACGGTGATCGAGTTTACCCAAAATATATTCAACCTGAAGACCAAATGGTCTTGCAAAACTTATATGACCCGCGTGTTACGGAGAAAACACTCCCTTGAGACATGATCTGGCTCGACTAAAACGCAAAACCCTCTGTTACTCCAAATCCTTAACAATGCTTAAGTATTCTATTGGCTTGCTGGTACATTACTTGAAATTCAAGACTGTGCCAGTTCTTTTCTGAGCATTACACATTCACCAACGCCAATTTTTTGAACCTAAGCGACCTAAAAGCTGGGACTTTTTTTCAACTAAAAAATTCTAAAACCTTTATATGTCAATGCTTTTAGATTTAATCAGCAAACCCTATTTAGCTAGGTTACATCGCAAAACTTTGTGCTACTCCAAGTCCATTGATATGTTGTACAAATCAATTCCCTTGCTGATCTATGATTTGAAACATCGGCAAATTCCTCAATTCTCGTAATCATTCGTCACTGTGCAACGCCTGAAAAAAAGTTGCTGAAAGCAGTCTGTAAATGTCTCAAGCTTTGCTGCAATGGAACACAACTTACTTGTGTGAGAAATTCTAAATCTTTTTGCTTTTTCCAGGAGGTAAGCATGGCTGAGGTTTGTTTATAGCTTACTCGTTCTTGCCTCTCATACCATGCTTGAGTCCATTCAGCTAAAGCTTTGTTGTAGATTAGACCCACGTAACCCAAGGTCTTCCTTAGCAAGTTTTCTTACTCTAGAGTAGGGTAAAACCTAAATTTGTACGCTTTCTCAACCATCTATTACTTACTGAGAATTATTCACAGTCTAACATAATTGTGTGTGAGATATCAAGATTGATTGCTTTTCTTCCCGAAGCTCCCACAGGCCGGAGAGCGCGGTTCTCCAAGCAAAGTTGAGATAAAAATTTGAACTCTTGAAATCCTCCCGACGTTGCACATGGCGCGACAACGCAGGATTCCTAAACCTCGCAGATTAGGACTTTCGGCTTCTAACGCACCTACCTCCGAGGCCTTTCCCTCTTTCTGGTCTTACGGTCGCTCCACAGATTGACACTGCTAGCTCAGTAGCCTTATTTAATCTTAACACACTATTGGCAAAACCACAAAATTGATTGGTTTTCCCATAGGACACTCCCCTTTGGGAGAGCGCGGGTCTTGAACCAACTTTAGAGATAAAAAAAGCCGATGAGGAGACTCGAACTCCTGACCGTTCGATTACAAGTCGAGTGCTCTACCAACTGAGCTACATCGGCAACGTTTTTAATAATAGCAAAGCTGCACCTATTTATGCAACCCCTTTTTACTTTTAAATCACATTTGTTTTAAATAGCTTAATAAATCGGCCATTTCCCGGTCGCTGGGCTGAAATTGGGGCATAGGTGGTGTTTGGCCACTAACTACTTGCTTAATAATTGCCACATCTGACTTGCGTTGGGAAATACCTTCTAAATAAGGTCCGATCTGACTTTCTAAAACCCACTCGTGACAACCTGCACAGTTCATTTGAAAAATCGCGTGGCCTTGAACTGGGTCTCCATCAATAGACAATACTCTTTTTGTATAAGGATCATAAGCATGAAACTGCCTAAATCCTAAGAACATAAATAGGACTACCAACAGAACAGCCAGACCAACTAAGGCGCTCCACTTCAGTAAGACTTCTTTTTTGGTATCAGCAAGCTGGTTATCCAAAATCTTTATATCTCAAAAACTATCTACAAGAAAGTTTAATATCAATTAATATACCTTAACAGTATGGCTCTTTTTAGGGTAATTCTTTTATATCAAGTACAAAGATTTAATCTTAATCAATACTTTGAGGAACTATATTATTCATATTTGTATATAGAACCAATTTGGTATATTGACCTTGATGACATTTTTGAGCCATGGAGTCGTCCGTGGGATGTGGGATAGAAGGCAACTAGAAAAATATTCTCATACTCCTCCATGATGAATATCCGTATCTTCTCACTGTAGTTTTTGGTATACTTGCGTAAAAATTTGAGAGGCAGGTTATACATGGATTAAAGCAATAATTGAAAATACTTTAATACGCCCCATCTGCCCATCTGCTCCTAGTATTTTTAATATAGATCCCATAAGGGTTTTATATATTGGCCTGGGATTTCTTTACTGGCACTTTATCCCCAGACTCAAAAGAAATAGTAATATTGATCGATAAACAAATAAAAATTTCAACTATAAGGAGTTGGCTTCGTGGTAGAACCATTACTTTCTGGAATCGTACTAGGTCTCATCCTCGTGACATTGGCAGGACTATTTTTTGCAGCTTACCAACAATATCGACGGGGCAACCAATTAAACATCGACTAGATCAGTCAATCTCTCCTCTTGAGTGAGACTAAAGAAGGTCAAAGCTGTATTGCCATAGACTTTCTGCCGACAAACTTCTAAGGTGGACACAGATTTAACAGACAATCCTTCGGGACTATGTTCCACTGCTAACTCGCTGGTTGGTGCTAGAAGTTGATATTGGGCGATCGCCTCTAATACTGGTTGATATAAATCACTAGCATAAGGTGGGTCAAAATAAATCAAGTCAAACTTCTGCCCTACCAGCACTTTTAAACGTTTCAACACATCTCCCCGCAACACCTGAAATTCCTGAGATGAACTGGCCACAAGTTGCCAATTATGATCAATTACAGCACAAGCAGGGCCATATTTTTCAATTGCAATGGCTAAGGATGCTCCTCTACATAAAGCTTCGGCACCCATGGAACCCACACCTGCACATATATCTAACCATCGACAACCAGCTATATTAGTTTGCCAAATATTAAAGACTGCTTCTCGAACTTTGGCCAAAGTCGGACGAGTGGTCATTCCTGGTAAAGTTTTTAACGGACGATTTCCATATATCCTTAAGTTCATGGTTGCTCTAACCAGCTAAGGCCAAATTTTCAGATATAACTTTATTAACAAAATTTGACAAAATTTGTAGTCCAAGAGTAGAAGATTTTTCTGGGTGAAACTGTACTGCCATTAAATTGTTTTGCCCTACTGCTGCTGTGACTGTTTGATGGCCGTGGGTGACTGTTGCTGCTGTAACTTGAGAGTCAGTGGGGTCAACATAGTAGGAATGAACAAAATATACCCAAGGTTGAGAAGTTATTTCACTCCACAAAGGATGGCCTGGTTGAGTAAATTGTAGTTGGTTCCAACCCATTTGGGGAATTGTCAGACCAGGTTCAGATTTAAACCGACGTACTTTTCCAGAAAGTATTCCTAAACCTGGTTCCTGACCTTCTTCGCTACTTTCAAATAATATTTGCAAACCTAAACATATACCTAAAAAAGGTTTACCTGAAGCAATAACTTGTTTTATGGGTGTTTCTAAGTAGCGCGAGCGCAAGTGTTGCACTGCCGGGTCGAAAGACCCTACTCCTGGTAAAATTACTGCATCAGCTTGTTCTATTTCTATTGGAGAATCTGTAATTTTTGGGGTGGCACCAGTTTTTTCTAAACCTTTACAGACAGAATGTAAATTACCCATATCGTAGTCTATGACTGCAATAGTTGGCATTAATTTTTCTCCTTATTTTGTGATTGGCAATTTTATTATAGTTAATAAGTTAGTATAATTTAAAGAATTTACAGATTTTTTTATTTTGTCTTTGTTTGAAAAATGAAAACTAAAGTGTTACTGACATCATTTGATATATGGGAACCTCACCATAAATCTAATTCTTCTGATGATTTACTTGGTCTGATATCTGTGCAAAAATTAACTAATTATTCGTTAAGTTTTTTAAGAAAGTTACCTGTTGATTCACAGCTAGCTACACAGATTGTTATTGCTAAAATAGAAGAGATTCAGCCTGATGTGATTATTTGTTGTGGTATGGCAGAAACAAGGAAAATTCTCACAATAGAATCTCAAGCTAGTTGTGGAGAAGTGGTGATGAAAACTTCTATTAATTTAGCAGAGTTAGTTGCAGGTTTGGATGTGACTGAGATTAGTAATGATGCAGGAAAGTTTGTTTGCGAAGACTA
>NZ_JAAHGK010000068.1:0-11508 GCF_010672505.1 Okeania sp. SIO2B9
TAATTCACGATGTACTCAGGACCTGTATACATCGTGAATTTCTTAGGAAGTCTAAAGAGCGATGATGGGTTGAAAGCAATAGACACCAGTAATCGCAATATTGAAATCCTTGATGCAGGGTGTGGAACTGGTTTAGTAGGTATTGTCCTCAAGCAAAAAGGTTATCAGAATATAGATGGATCTGATTTGTCTGAAAGAATGGTAGAACAAGCTCTCTCGACAGGTGTTTATAATTTTCTGGAAAGTGGAATAGACCTCACGAAAAAAAATGAAGCTTATGAGAACAACCAATATGATGCGACAGTTTGTTGTGGCGTGTTCACTTTAGGTCATGTACCACCAACTGCTTTGTCAGAACTAATCCGCATTACCAAACCAGGAGGATGGATAGTAGTAAGTACTCGCAAGAGCTATTATGATAGCACTAACTTCCAAGAAGTTTGCGACCGCTACCAACAAGAAGGTAAAGTTAAATTGGTCAACCATGTTAAAGATAGTCCATATATTTCCGAAGAAGGGGCGCATTATTGGGCTTTTGCAGTTTGTTAATTGACAAGCTGCTGTGAGCGAAGAGTGAAAGCTACCCAAGAAAAAGCTAACTACATAGCTTTAGCGATCACGTGCAGCCAGTTTTACCTAGGATGTTGATTCTGATAATTTTTCCACCCCGAAAAGTTATGCAGCACTACTCCTGTTTCTCTCTATGAACAGGAGCTTGTTAAAAGTTTCGCTCGGGTACTGTTTTTGAATTAGTCTTAGTACTTTTAAGATAGCCCTTATTACTTCCATAATAGGGCAAAAGAGTCAAACAGGAAACCTGATAGAATCAACTCCCTAGGTTTTACCAAAACCTTAACTATTTTCTAGTAATAGAGGAAAGCAAAAATTAGCTAACTCTATGGTTTTTATTGTGGCAATTCAGACGTAAACTTGAACTATATAGGTAAATAAAATTGATTCTATGAAAAGTCTGCCAATTATCTCCTTATCAGAATTAGAAAAAGCTAGACCTCAAGAAATCAAAAAATTGTACGATGTTTGCTACGAACATGGTTTTTTCTATCTTAGAGAACATGGAGTTTCTAGAGAAATAATCAATCGAACTATTGAGGCATCCCGGAATTTTTTTGAACTACCTGAAGATGTTAAATTAAACTACCGTCAAGATATCCAAAAAGTTTATCCCAAAACTTGCAGGGGTTACGTTCCTTTGTATGGAGAATTTCTGAATAAAGAAATTGGGTTTGACCCCAAACAAGTTTTCGATTTAGGTATAGAAAGACCTCTATCTGAGGAACCTTTTACCGGTCCGACAGTTATACCTGATGATAGTGTAGCTCCAGGTTTTGCTAGTTCTCATTATCAGCTACAAAAAGAAATAATGACAAAGGTAACTCCTAAATTATTAAAAGGATTCGCCTTAGCTTTAGGATTAGAAGCAAATTTCTTCGATCGATATTTTACAAAACCGACATTAATCCAGCGCACGATTTATTATCCTGCGGGGATGGGAAAAGCAGGAAAACATACTGATAATGGCATATTTACAGTTTTAATTCAAGAATATTTTCCCCAGCCTTCTTTGAGAGTTCATACTAAAGAAGAATGGATAGATGCTCCCTGCGTAGAAGACGCTTTTGTGATTAATTTAGGGGATCTGTTGCAAATGTGGACAAAAGGTTTATTTGTCAGTACGCCCCATGAAGTATTTCATAGTAATTCTGATGCAACTAGAATATCAATTCCCTTCTTTGTTTATCCTAATATTGATGCAATAATTGAACCATTTGGTACTACTGAAAAAATTAGTTCTAAAGAAGTAATGTTGAAGAATTTTGTGTCAATTTGGGAAACCCATGAAGGGGCAGGTAGGGCGAAAGAATTAGTTTAATTATAGATAGATAAAAATTATTGAGTTTCCACCAATTAAGCTTTAATATAGCAATCCTGTTTGAGTAGTGTAAAATATTTCATTACCTACTATAAATTGGATTACCTTCAAAATAATTATGGTTTGCTGAAAAAGTCTTTTTTAAGGAGTAGGGGCAGTAATTTTTTTGCCCTACTCTTCCCCAAAATGCTAACTTTTTGAGCATGAATAGCTGAAAAATAGGCACTTTTTCAATATCTAAAAAGGCACTTACCTTTATCTGTAAATGCTTTGATATTTAATCAGCAGAGGAATAATTAATGAGAATAAATGAATGATTAATGAGTACATTGGGATAGCCAATTACTATGACAACCTATTAACAAGTGGATACTTTAACTATGATTCCCTTAGCAATATTTTGTACAACTTACTTGGTGCTAGAAGAAAAGTTTTAGATATTGGTGTAGGAACTGGATTACTGACTGAAAAAATGCTTTATTTGGCAAACTATAACATTGTTGGCGTTGATTTTTCTCCCCGAATGTTAGAAATTGCTAAGAATAGATTAGCAAATTTAAATGTTAGGTTGATTTGTCAAGATATTACGGAATTTGAAACTGAGGAAAAGTTTGAAGCTATAGTTTCAACTGGAGGTGTTATTTGTATATTGGAAGAAGATGGAGAATATAGAATTTCTAGCCACATAATCGATCCAGAAAAAAATCAGCAGTTGCTGGCAAAGTTACACAGTCAGTTAGACGAGGGTGGATTATTAGCATTGGGAATTCAGGGAGGTCATACCAGCTATAAAAAGGAAATTAAAGATGAGATTTTTTATGAGCAGAAAATCAAGAAGGAGGGAAATTATCTTGATAAATGGTATGTGTTTTCTCAAGCTAATGGGGAAATTCTCAGCGAGCAATTTTGCCGTTTTTATTTTTTTGATGGAGGAAAGACAACTCAAGCGCTGATTGATGCTGGATTTAATCAAGGATATCAGATTATTGATAGCAAGTTTTTAGTCAGCTACAAATAATTATAGTAACTATGAGACAATTAATGAAAGCTGTTATTCTAAAAGGGTATGGAGAAATGGAAAAACTGGAATATGCCCAATTACCAAAACCCATTCCTCAACCGGGAAAAGTCTTAATTAAATTAGTTGCTTCTTCTGTTTTACCGAAAAATTGTGGGTATGCGCCTCCCCTTTTAAGGGGATAATAAGCGGTCGTTAGTGCAGCTTCCCGTAGGGTGGGATGGCTTTAGCGGAGCGGGTCTGCAAGAACGGATATCCTCGCCATATCCAATCGACCAAGAGAAGAAAAATTTTCATGATTAGTCAATCCTCTTCTTTTCAAGGAGAGGTAATTATTAATTATTAATTGTTGAAAACTACCTTTCTGAGATTGAGCGTAAAGCCGAAAAATGAATTGACTTATTTAACAAATAATCTTAAAGTAAGTGAGAAAAAATTTGAGATGAAAAACAAAGCTACAGTTGCTTATATTGGAACAGGTCATATGGGACGACCTATGATTTTTAAACTCTTAGAATTAGGGTATCCTGTGCAAGTTTATGATAAATATCCAGAAGCAGCTAAAACAGTAATTGAAGCTGGAGCAGTTTGGTGTAATAGTCCCCAAGAAGTGGCTCAGAATGCTGATATTGTGATCACTAATCTACCTTTACCCCATCATGTTACAGAAAATATATTAGGGGAAAATGGGGCTTTGAATGGAATGAAAACTGGATCGACTTGGATTGATTTTTCAACCACAGATTATCATAATACCAAGTATATTGCTGGGGAAGCTAAGAAAAAAGGTGTTTATAGTCTAGAAGCTCCTGTGAGTAATTTATCCCACATGGGGGTAGATTTTGGTAATATGAGTTTTTATGTTAGTGGAGATCGAGAGGGGTTTGACATTAGTAAGGAAGTTTTGAATGGTGTAGGCAAAATATCCTTCTTCGTTATGAATCAAATTGGCGAAGCACAAGCTGTTAAGCTCTTGACTAATTTACTGTGTTATACTGCTATAGTTGTTTTGGGGGAAGTGCTGATCATTGCTAAAACCTGTGGTATTCCCTTAGATTGGATGTGGCAGTTTATGAAAGCATCCCAAGCTAATAGTTTTGCAGCAGAACAAATATCTCCATTTATCTTTGATGGCAGTTACGACAATTCCTGTAGTTTAGAAATTGCAGCTAAGGATAGTGATTTAACTGTGAAATTAGCTGAAGAATTCAATGTTCCTTTACCTTTGGGAAAAATTATTGAGGCTAGATATCGGCAAGCTGGAAAGACATATAAATTTTCTGAAAATTATATCATTGTAACTAAATTAGTTGAAGATGAGAATAACATTGATTTGAGAATACCAGGATTTACAGCACCTTCCCCCTATGGTTTAAATCGGAACTATGTTTATTCTAATGAGTTTGTTAAAGATGATTTTGGTCGGATAAAACCTCATCCCTATCAATTCAACTATGATAGACCTCAGCAGAAATTACAAGAACCCTTAGAAGAAATTGCTCAAACTCTAACAGAGTTAATGGCATATATCAATTACCTTATTTTACAGGAGTCTTATAAATTAGGTCAAAAGATAGGATTAAGTCAAGACTTATTAGTTAAAGTTATTCGCTGGGGTTGTGGAAGTAGTTGGGTGTCTGACAATGAAAATTCCTATCAACCTAATGATAGAATAGTTGCCAAATTTAAAGACTATAACTTCGATCAAAAAGTCAATATTCCCACAATTAATAAGATAATTGCTGTGTTAGAAGAATGAGATAAGCAAAACAAAATTAAGAGATTTTAAACTAAAGTAAACTAAGCAGGATATTAAAAAATGAAAAAAATATTAGCTTTGTGGGCAGTACCACGCTCAACTTCCACTGCATTTGAGCGTATGATGCGGGAAAGAGGAGATTTTTTCGTAGATGACGAACCTTTTGGAAAATCTTTTTACTACTCTGAAGAACGTTGTAATACTACTCGTTATCCAGATATAGAACCAGATCCCCAATACAATTTTAGTTGTATTTTGGAAAGATTAAAGCAAGAAAATGAAAAGCAGCCAGTTTTTATTAAAGATATGAGTTACCAGGTTGCACCTGTAGCTAATCAAGAGTTTTTGTCTAATTTTAATAATAGTTTTCTGATTAGACATCCAGAAAAAATGTTGCCATCTCTCTTTAAAAATTGGTCTGATTTTACCTTAGAAGAAACTGGATATGCTCAACTTGATAAGCTGTTTGAAATGGCTAAAGAAATTACTGGAAAAATACCAGTAGTAATTGATTCAGATGATTTAGTTAAAAAACCTCAAGCAACTGTTAAAGCCTATTGTAATGCTATAGGTATACCATTTATTGAAGAAGCTCTAGAATGGAAATCTAAACCTCAACCAGAAATCAATCAATGGGAAGGGGGGTGGCATAATTATGTGTTATCTAGTCAAGGATTTAAAGAAAGGGAAAAGAAAGATTATGCCAAAATAGAAGATAGCGAACATCTAAAGCAAGCCTATGAATTTTGTTTACCTTACTACCAAAAACTCTACGAAAATCGCTTGCAGATTGAATAACAATTTTAAGCATTTCCTGCGAAATGCTGGAAAGATACAACTATATTTTATTTGTCTATCTCCTGACTTCCCCTCCTGGGAGGGGTTAGGGGTGGGTTAACTGCTTTGACAAAAAACCGCACCTTTGTAAAAACACTAAATGGCTTCTATAATTCTTGAAAAATGTGAATCAAGCAAAATTTCTAAAAAATCGCGTAGCAATAGTAACAGGTGGTACATCTGGCATAGGAAAATCTATTGCTATTGCTTTAGCTGAAAGTGGAGCAAATGTAGCAGTCGGTTCTCGTTCTGCTAGCACAAGTTCATGTCAGAGTGAAATTGAGTCACAAGGTGTTAAAGCTCTAGTAATGAATCTGGATGTATCCTCAACTGACTCAGTCCAGGCTTTTTATGATACTACAATAAAAGCATTTGACAAAGTTGATATTCTTGTCAATGCGGCAGGAATTGCTTATGAGCATGAAATGTGCAATCATCCTGACGAAGAGTGGTATAAGGTTATAGATATTAACCTCAACGGTATCTATCGCACTACTAAGCTATGTTTTCCAGGAATGATAAAACGGAAATGGGGTCGTATTATTAATATTGCCTCGACTTCTGCTTCAGTAGGTGCTCCGCTTCACGCTGCCTACTGTACTTCTAAAGCAGCAATTCTTGGACTGACTCGCTGTGTCGCTTTGGAAGGCGCACCTTATGGAGTATCTTGTAACTCAATTAGTCCAGGGTGGGTAGAAACTAAATTAGCTGAAGGGATGATAGGACGACTTGCTAAAATTGAAGGTCGAACTGCTGCTGAATACTTAGAGGAAATCAAGCATAGCTATCCTCAGAAGAGAATTATACAACCACAAGAAGTTGGCAAACTAGCAGCTTTCCTTTGTCGTGATGAGGCATTGGGTATTACAATGGAGGATATAACAATATCAGCAGGTTCCCTGTGGTGAAAAAAATTTGGATTGATAGCAACGTTGAAGTATTTGTCAGTTGGAAAACAGGTGATGGAAATTGGTTTTTCCCTTGTGGCGATCGCTCTAATTGCTACATGAATAATGGTAAACTTCTAGTGCAAAAAGGCAGAAGGCACGAGGCAGAAGGCAGAAGGGAAGAAAGGTTATTGTACAAGCTTTTGAACCTTTTTTAACTGGTTAGTTATTTCCGCCATCCTGCACTAGTGATATCAAATCTGGCATTATGGATAACACTGCGGGCGACTTCCACTGTACTTGACTGTATGATCCAGGAATGATATCAAATCCGGTAGCATCGGTGTAATTAGATGGGGAGTAGGGGAGTAGGGGAGATAGGCAGTAGGGGAGATCGAGAAATATTTGGTAATGGTTGAAGATGGAACATTTTTTTATACCGAATTAAACGGATTTGATATGAAGAGTTCTATATATTTTTTTTAATAACCTCAGGACTTACCCAAAGACATTATATATAGCACCTACTAATTTAGCGATCGCCTCAAGATTTCAGGAATCAGGCAAAAATGCGGCATAGTGCATAACAAATTTGGCGATTTCTGAGGCTTTCGCTCCGCTTTTCATGTCGCGAAGCGAAACCGAAATGTTAGTCGATTTTTAATCAGATAGCCTCAATTTACTAACTAAATCCCCAATCTTGAAAAAGTTAAATAACTGTCATTTTTAGAGCTGATTTGTAAACTTAGCTAAAACCTTTATGTAATCTAACTCTCAGGAATTTAGGTGTTATTGGGCTATAACTCCTAAAACCCTTGTATTGCAAAGAATTAAATCTCTTAATATTTGCTTTATAAATCAGCTCTTATGGTTGGATATTTCAGTTCCTAAGTGAGATATTTTCATAATAACCCATTCTTAATTTGATAAATAGTTTTTCCTAAATTATATGCTAAATTCTTCAGATGATTCACTCGGCAGTATTGCACAAGCAATGTGATTTTTTTGAATTTGTGTAGAACTGCCTTGACAACATTCAAGTCTAGTTAGTTGCTTGAACTCCCTGTGAAACTCCTCAATTTTACACCTAGTTTGATACTCAAATTATACAGCCTCTTTCAGAGGAGCTACGCTATCATCTATAGCAGATTTATTTAAATCATTAGTCACAATAAATTCTGTTCTGTTATTAACAGTACCCCGAAATAATTTGACTATCTTGAGTCAGAATTACGCACTCGCTTTTTTATCCCTAGGAAAACCCTTGATTTTTATAATTTTTCCCGATAATAATTCCCCTTGAATCCAACTTAATGTTCCCAGATTTTGAGATTTTTTTTACACCATCAGTATCATCGACTAAACGATTACTCTTGAGAGAACAATAATAAATCTGATCTAGATTATCAATTACAGCCATCAGTATTTGAGTAGCAGATAAACTATCCATTAACACTATTTTAAATTGTATTTTCTTTTTCTTTACCAACTAAACTTAAGATGTACGCTACATATAGCGTACATCTTAAGTCCTGAACCTTTTAAGTTGAAAACATAAAGAAGGTTTAATCTTTGATAAACTTTCTGATAAATTACTCAAGTTTAGAAAAGTCTGTGAAATACTTCTTCTTATCAGAGGGATGGGCCGTAGGTAGAGTTTGGACTGTCGGCGGTCTCTGGAGTGAAACAGCTTGGAGACGAGCACCAGATATTGAAAAAATGAATCTTTGTATTTTGGATAAAAATGAAAAAATGTGGCTGCATCGAGTCGAAGATCCAGTATTGATGGTAGAGATTTATCCCACTGCTGAAGCTCAAAAGTCTGTTTCTAGTCAGAATATTGGCAACGTGGTGTTGACTCGCTTGATTAATTCTGAAAAAGTCTTGGAATATCTTTGTACTACCTCAGCCATCTGTCAAATTAGCTAAAGTCATTAGGCTTAAGTTGAAAGTCAAAAGTTGATCTAACTGAATATTCATCATCAACTTTTTCCTTTTGTAATGTTTGCTTGCTATTAACTTAAAAACTCTATACAATTCTTGAAATAGTTTTAATTTTTATGCTCCTATTTGAATAAAATTGGCCATCTTGTCAGTGACTATATTGACTATTGGACTAAAACTAAGACAATTTTAGACAAGAGCATAACAAACAAAAGAAAAAAGCTTTCAGAATAGACATCACTTAATTAGGAGGAGTGTAGTCAATGGGACTACCTTGGTATCGAGTACACACAGTTGTTCTGAACGATCCAGGACGACTAATTTCCGTGCATCTAATGCACACTGCTCTAGTAGCAGGTTGGGCTGGCTCAATGGCCCTTTATGAACTAGCAATCTTCGACCCTAGCGATCCAGTCCTGAACCCAATGTGGCGTCAGGGAATGTTCGTTATGCCATTTATGGCACGTCTAGGTGTTACCCAATCTTGGGGTGGCTGGAGTGTTACTGGAGAAGCCGCTACTAACCCTGGTTTCTGGTCTTTTGAAGGTGTAGCAGCAGCTCATATTATTCTTTCTGGTTTGCTGTTCCTAGCTGCTGTATGGCACTGGGTTTTTTGGGACTTAGAGCTGTTCTTTGACCAACGTACCGGAGAACCTGCTCTAGACCTACCAAAAATGTTTGGTATTCACTTATTCTTATCAGGTCTACTCTGTTTTGGCTTTGGAGCCTTCCATTTGACAGGAGTATTTGGTCCAGGAATGTGGGTATCAGACCCCTATGGATTAACGGGTTCTATTCAGCCAGTAGCCCCAGCCTGGGGACCGGAAGGGTTTAACCCATTCAATGCTGGTGGCATTGTCGCCCACCACATTGCTGCTGGAATTGTGGGAATTATTGCTGGTTTGTTCCACCTATCTGTAAGACCACCAGAACGTCTCTACAGAGCATTGCGGATGGGTAACATTGAAACAGTCCTCTCTAGCAGTATTGCAGCAGTTTTCTTTGCAGCCTTTGTTGTGGCTGGAACAATGTGGTACGGCTGTGCGGCTACCCCTATTGAATTATTTGGCCCTACTCGTTATCAATGGGACAGCGGTTACTTCCAGCAAGAAATTGATCGTCGCGTTCAATCTGAAATAGCAGCAGGTAAAACTGCTTCAGAAGCTTGGTCAACTATTCCTGAAAAATTGGCTTTCTATGACTATGTTGGTAATAGCCCTGCAAAAGGTGGTCTTTTCCGTGTTGGCCCAATGAATAATGGTGATGGTCTTGCTCAAGGTTGGCTTGGTCATCCAGTATTTAAGGATAAAGATGGCGAGGAATTATTTGTGCGTCGTCTACCAAACTTCTTTGAAACTTTCCCAGTTATCTTGACCAATGCTGATGGTGTAGTCAAGGCTGATATTCCTTTCCGTCGTTCAGAATCAAAATATAGTTTTGAGGAGAAGGGCGTAACAGTTAGCTTCTTAGGCGGTGAACTTAATGGTCAAACGTTTACTAAAGCTACAGATGTTAAGAAGTATGCTCGTAAAGCTCAGATAGGTGAACCTTTTGAGTTTGACCAAGAAACTTTAGGCTCTGACGGTGTGTTCCGGACTAGCACTCGTGGATGGTTTACTTATGGCCATGCTTGTTTTGCTTTGCTATTCTTCTTCGGTCATATTTGGCACGGATGTCGGACATTGTTCCGCGACGTATTCGCAGGTATTGACCCAGACCTAGAGGAACAAGTAGAGTTTGGTCTATTCCAGAAATTGGGTGACCTAAGTACTCGTAGGAAGGAAACCTAAAGCGAATGTGGTTTAACAAATAATAAAGGTAAACCACTAAGACAACTAGGTATCTCTCATCTTCAAATTTTCGATAAAAGTCCAACGACTACTTTGATAAAAGTTACAAAGTATTTTCGTTGGACTTTTATTTACGTTAAGCTGGTAAACTAATATAGAACTGGATCTTCAGGAAATTCCCTTATGGAAAGTGCAGCTTATATATTAGTATTGGCTTTGGCCTTGGGTGTGATATTTTTTGCGATCGCCTTCCGCGATCCTCCCAGAATTGGAAAGTAATTAGTTTTGATCGGTTGATTATCAAATAAATTGCTTTTTTTATGAAAAATGAGTGCTGAGTCCTTAACCCAGTACTCATTTATTCTAATTTTTAAATAAATTATCATTGGCCTAAATTAGGCTAAAATATTCATGTCTGAAATTATATGTCTGAGAAATTTTTAAAGTATGCGATGTCCAGTGTGCCAACATACAAATAGTCGTGTTCTAGAGTCGCGTTCAGCTGAATCTGGTAAAAGTATCCGACGCCGACGAGAATGTTTGAATTGCCAGCATCGTTTCACGACTTATGAAAGAATAGAGTTTGTTACAGTAACAGTGATTAAAAAGGACGGTAAAAAAGAGTCTTTTGATAAGTTGAAATTACTCCGAGGTATTATCCGCTCCTGTGAAAAAACCGGTATTGAACCTACTGAACTCGAAGCTCTTGTAGATGAAATTGAAGTTGAGCTACAGGGTAGAACCCAAAGAGAAGTTACCAGCGCTGAAATTGGTGAAATTGTTCTGAGTAAATTAGTTCACATTAGTGAAGTTGCTTATATCCGTTTTGCCTCTGTTTATCGTAAATTTCAAGGTATTAGAGATTTTGTAGATACCTTAAATCATCTCCAAAATCAAAAAAATAATTTAGATTTTAATTCTACTTCCCTAGAAAGTTCTGAAATTTCTCCGAAACCAGATGCTGTTGATTGTGAAACGTCTGCTTCCTTTGCCACCTCATCTTAAACTGAATGATGATAACTATAGCAGTAATTGACTACTCCCCGGACTTAAGTCACGGGGATTCTAAGCAGATACTACGCAACAGGATAAATCCGTGTTGCTCCGTTTCTTCTTAGCTGACCAAAGATATATTCTTTGGGGACAAGTCAAAATGCCCCTACACAGTCGGCTTAAGTTTAACCCTAGCTTTCTGCTTACTTTTGTGATTATATTTGCAGCCCCATTACAGTCTGCATTAATACACCAATTATTGCCTGTTCTATACAAACCACGCTGTCTTGATGCAGTCGCTCATGGGGGAAACCCCCAAGACCGCGCTGCATCGCTTTATTCTCTTTCCTGACGGTTTCCAATTATTGGGTTTCTCACCATAATTAGGT